>CAJUOF010000057.1 GCA_910587905.1 uncultured Lachnospiraceae bacterium | reverse complement strand
GTGTGACGATGATCCGGCTTGCCAAGGAGAACGGCGTTTCGGTGACGGCGGAGGTCTGCCCTCATCATTTTATCCTCACGAGCGGGGATATTCCGGGAGACAATGGGGACTTTAAGATGAACCCGCCACTAAGGGAGCGGGAGGACGTGACGGCACTGATCGAAGGGCTGAAAACGGGGGTCATTGACGTGATCTCCACGGACCATGCGCCCCACAGCGAGGAGGAGAAGGCGGAGGGCTTCCGAAAGGCTCCCTGCGGGATCGTGGGGCTGGAGACCTCCCTGGCCCTCTCCATGACAGAGCTGGTCCACAAGGGGATCCTGACGCCCATGGAACTGGCGGAACGGATGTGCCATGCCCCGGCGAGGATCCTTGGAGTGGACAGGGGGAGTCTGGCGGAAGGGAAATGCGCGGACCTGATCCTGGTGGATCCGGACAGGGAATGGGTGATCCGCAAGGAGGATTTTGTGTCGAAGGGGAAGAACTCTCCTTTTGACGGAAGAGCCGTCAGGGGCATGGTGGTCATGACCATGGTGGACGGAGAGATCGTTTATGAAGAAGCACAGAGGAAGGAACGCAGATAAAGAAATATAGACAATTGCGAAATATAAAATTGCGAGAATATTCTGCCAATATGTCCGTCCAAAGCCTGCAGCGTCAAGCGGCTCCGGCAAGCCCAGACCGCAGAAGCCACTCGGGATTCCTGTCTTCCCTGGTCGTGTTTTCACGGTGCAGAGGGATTTTTTCGGAAATATTGTCAGAATATTTGACAAACTTATGAGTTTCGCAATCGCCTATAAAGGAATAGAGAGAAAGGATCAATAAAAGAACACAGGCAGAGAATCGCAGATAGAGGAACACAGACGAAGAAGAAGGAAGGATGTTGGAAATGATCGATCGGCTTTGTGAGAGAATCAAGAAACTGAATGCGCCCGTCGTGGTGGGGCTGGACCCGATGCTTTCTTATGTGCCGGAGCAGGTGGTGAGGAAGTCCCTGGCGGAGTACGGGGAGACCCTTTCGGGGGCGGCGGACGCCATCTGGCAGTTCAATAAGGAGATCGTGGACTGTGTGTATGACCTGATCCCGGCGGTGAAGCCCCAGTCGGCCATGTACGAACAGTTCGGCGTGGAGGGGATGAAGGCGTACCAGAGGACGGTGGATTACTGTCAGGAGAAAGGGCTGATCGTCATCGGCGATGTGAAGCGGGGGGACATCGGCTCCACCTCGGCGGCCTATGCGGCGGGACACCTGGGCAAGGTGCAGGTGGGAAGCAGCTTCCTTTCTGCTTTCAACGAGGATTTTGTGACGGTGAACCCTTATCTGGGGACAGACGGGGTGAAGCCTTTCGTGGACGTGTGCCGGGAGGAGAAAAAGGGGATTTTCATTCTGGTCAAGACTTCAAATCCCTCCAGCGGCGAGTTTCAGGACCGGCTCATCGACGACAGGCCCCTCTATGAATGGGTGGGCGAGCAGGTGGCCCGGTGGGGCGCCGACTGCATGGGAGACTCTTACAGCTATGTGGGCGCCGTGGTGGGGGCTACATATCCGGAGATGGGAAAGACCCTCCGGAAGCTGATGCCGAAGTCCTTGATCCTGGTGCCCGGCTACGGTGCCCAGGGAGGCAAGGCGGAAGATTTGGTCCACTATTTCAACGAGGACGGCCTGGGCGCCATCGTCAATTCCTCCAGGGGGATCATCGCCGCCTACAAGAAAAAGGCTTATGCGAAGTTTGGGGCGGAGCATTTCGGGGAAGCCTCCAGACAGGCCGTGATCGACATGATCGAGGACATCCGGGGGGCACTGGAGCGAAGATGACGGAAGTGAAAATCCTTCTTTTCCGCTTGGACGCGCTCGCGCTCTTAAAAAGACGCAGCGGATACTAAGAAATTCTGTTCGCTGAGGCTCCAAAATTTCAAGTACCGGCGTCTTTTCAGGGTCCGGCGCCGGAAAAAAGGATTTCACTTCCTGGATATTCGCATGATAAATATGCGGGTGCGGCGCAGTTAGGGAGTTGAGTAACGTAGCCGTGTCCCTGGCGGTTCCCTTTCCAAGCAGACGATAGGCAGATTTCGCGGGTTTTGCGAGGCTAGCGTCGGTGGCTGTGACGACCCGCTTTTATGGAGGCACGGCCACCGACAATAGGCGACGCAGCAAAACCAAGAAATCAACGTGTCTGCGGGAAAGGGAACCGCCAGGGACACGGCGGATACAGGAGGAATTATTTATGAAGAGAAAGGAATCGGCAAAGGTACTGTCTCAGGAATGCCTGGCGCCGGGGATTTTCAGCATGTGGCTGGAGGCGGGGATCGCGGACGAGGCGGTTCCGGGGCAGTTTGTGTCCCTGTACAGCCGGGACGGCTCCAGGCTTCTGCCGAGACCTTTAAGTCTCTGCGAGATCGGGGAGGGAAGGATTCGGTTGGTCTACCGGGTGGCCGGAGCGGGCACGGAAGAATTTTCAGCTTTGCAGGCAGGCGATGCCATTGAGATCCTGGGGCCCCTCGGAAACGGATTCCCTCTGAAAGAGGCGGAGGGGAAGCGGGTGTTCCTGATCGGAGGAGGGATCGGCGTGCCGCCCATGGTGGAGACGGCAAAACGGATTCTCGGGGAGAAGATCCTGGTCATGGGATATCGGGACAGTCAGATGTTTCTCAAGGAGGAACTGGAAAGGACAGGCTCTCTTTTCGTGGCGACAGAGGACGGAAGCTTCGGTACGAGGGGGAATGTGCTGGACGCTGTCCGGGAGAGGGGCCTTTCGGCGGATCTGATCTTTGCCTGCGGCCCGGCTCCCATGCTCCGTGCCGTCAAGACTTATGCGGGGGAGCAGGGGATCCCGGCGTGGATCTCCATGGAGGAGCGGATGGCCTGCGGGATCGGGGCCTGTCTGGCCTGCGTCTGCGGGTCGAAAGAAGTGGACGGCCACAGCCATGTGAAGAACAAGCGGATCTGTAAAGACGGCCCGGTATTTCTTGCTGAGGAGGTGGAGCTTTGATGAATCTGTCGGTGGACATTGCCGGTGTGACGCTCAAGAATCCTGTCATGACAGCCTCCGGAACCTTTGGTTCTGGGGAAGAATACAGTGAATTTGTGGATCTGAACCGCCTGGGGGCGGTGGTCACCAAGGGCGTGGCGAACATACCTTGGCCGGGAAATCCCACGCCCCGGGTCGCCGAGACCTACGGAGGGATGCTCAATGCCATCGGCCTGCAGAATCCCGGCATCGACGTGTTTGTGAGGCGGGACCTCCCGTTTTTGAAGCAATTTGACACGAAGGTCGTGGTCAATGTCTGCGGGAGGACCACGGAGGATTACGTGGAGGTCGTAGAGCGGCTCTCGGAGGAGCCGGCGGACCTTCTGGAGATCAATATCTCCTGCCCCAACGTGAAGGAGGGAGGCATTGCCTTCGGCCAGAGCGCGAAGGCGGCGGAAGCCATCACCAGGGCGGTGAAGGAGAAGGCGGGGCAGCCGGTGATCATGAAACTGAGCCCCAACGTGACATACATTGCTGAGATGGCGAGGGCCGTGGAGGCCGGAGGCGCCGACGCCGTCTCCCTGATCAACACCCTGACGGGAATGAAGATCGACATCCACCGGCGGACATTCGCCCTGGCAAACAAGACCGGCGGACTTTCCGGCCCTGCCGTCAAGCCGGTGGCGGTGCGCATGGTCTACCAGGCGGCCCAGGCGGTGAAGATC
Organism: uncultured Lachnospiraceae bacterium; assembly: GCA_910587905.1. GTDB lineage: Bacteria > Bacillota > Clostridia > Lachnospirales > Lachnospiraceae > Lientehia. The sequence goes on along the minus strand of CAJUOF010000057.1, from coordinate 7,020 downwards.
CCGGTGATCGGCATGGGTGGGATCCGGAGCGCGGAGGATGCGCTGGAGTTTATCCTGGCGGGGGCCGCGGCCGTATCGGTGGGCACGGCCAATTTCCACAACCCTTATGTGACAATGGAGATCCTGGACGGGATCCGGGCGTATATGGAGCAGTACGGGGTTTCGGACGTGAGGGAGCTTGTGGGGGCGGTGCGATAAGAGGACCCGGGTCATAGATACTCTGCTTCTTGAATGGCGACGATATGTTTGAGGACATGTTTGAAGTATTTTAGGAAGGAGCCGGATTTGTCTGTTGAAAGAACAAAGGGTTCATGATATACTTGCTTACAGTATGTAAATTCAGAGGTCTGGCAAAGGTATGCCCTGTGCAAATTTATACTTAAGGAGAAACGGGATCCATGGAAGCATATAAGAGGGAATTTATTGAGTTTATGGTGGACTGCCAGGTGTTAAGGTTCGGAGATTTTGTGACGAAGAGCGGGAGGAAGACGCCCTTTTTCATCAACACGGGCTTTTACCGGACCGGCGGACAGTTAAAACGGCTGGGGAGCTATTATGCGAAGGCCATTAAAGACAAGTTTGGCACGGACTTTGACGTTCTGTTCGGGCCGGCCTACAAGGGGATCCCTTTAAGTACGGCGGCGGTCATCGCCCTCTCGGAGGAATACGGGACGGACATCCGTTATTGCTCCAACCGGAAAGAAGTGAAGGACCACGGGGACAAGGGCATTCTTCTCGGCGGTCCCGTGGGAGACGGGGACAGGGTGGTCATCATTGAGGATGTGACCACGGCGGGTACTTCCATTGAGGAGACCCTTCCGATTTTAAAAGCCCAGGGGGAGGTGGAGATCCTCGGCCTGGTGGTCTCCGTGGACCGGATGGAGCGGGGGCAGGGGAAGAAGTCGGCCCTCCGGGAGATCCGGGAGCGGTACGGACTGGAGACGACGGCCATCGTGACCATGGGCGAGGTGGTCGAGCACCTTTACAACAGGCCCTATCGGGGAGAAATCATCATCGACGATACATTAAAAAATGCCATTGACGCATATTATGAACAGTACGGCGCAGAAGAATAAGGAGGCAGTCTATGAATGAAAAGGTGTATAAGACCATGAAGCATGCGGGCGGTTTTTCCGTCGCCATGGGGATTGTCATCATCGTGGCGGGGCTGGTGGTTGGCATCGGCAGTATCGTGAGCGGCGCTTTTTTATTGAAACGGAAATCGGACATTACGTTTTGACGGGGATGGGTGGGAGTTGAAGACTCGAATTAAGACGGAGACCATCCGGAAGGCCGGCTGGGTGCTCTTTGGCTGTTATCTGGCCGGGCTTGTCTATTTTATGTTCTTTGCTGAGTCCCTGGGACGGACGGAGGTTTCCGAAGGTTATCGGTACAATCTGGAGCCCTTTCTGGAGATCAGGCGGTGCATCCGCTACTGGGATGTGCTTGGCCCTTTGAATGCGGGAATGAATCTGTTTGGGAACGTGGCGGCGTTCATGCCCTTCGGGTTCATTCTGCCCATGCTTCGGGTATCGAATCGCAAGTGGTATGTGATCGTGCTTCTTAGTTTCCTTTGCAGTCTCTGCATTGAGACGCTGCAGCTATTCTCGATGCGGGGAAGTTTTGATGTGGATGATTTGATGCTCAATACCCTGGGCGGTTTTTTGGGATATTTGTGTTTTCGGGCGGCAGTATTTTTGCGATGGCGGCTTCCAGATCAGACGAAGGAGAGTTTACGTTGAGCGGAAAGAGAAGAAAGCTTTTAAGAGACAAATTTTCCACAGCGGGGATGGCGTCATTGCTGATTTTTGTCGGTTCCCTTTTCATTTTGTCGGCTGCCTTTTGGATCGCGTTCCGATCCTATGGCCACGGGGATACAAACATTGCGGCCCTGGGATTTCTTGCGCTTTTTTTTAATATCCTTGGGATTTTTCTTCCCCTCCATGATATGAAACGACGCGGGAAGGAAGAAGGCATCCCGGTTCTTTCCAAAGTGGCTGTCATTTTAAATGTGTTGGTGATCGGGGGGCTTTTGGGGATCTATATTCTGGGACTTGTGGCTTAAGGCTCCGCTAAAAATGGGAGGAAATAAGATGGGAACAGAGGAACGGTTGGAAAAACAGCTCGATTTTATTTTGGAAGTGGATAAATGTAAGCAAATATTTCGACAGACCTATCTTTCTGACGGAAGCAGAAAGGAGAACGATGCGGAACATTCCTGGCATCTGGCACTGATGTGCGCGCTTCTCGGTGAATATGCCAACGAACCGATCGACAAGCTTCGAACCATGACCATGGTGTTGATTCATGACATTATTGAGATCGATGCCGGGGATACTTATGCCTACGATGAGGCGGGCAATGCCACCAAGCGGGAGCGGGAAGTGAAGGCGGCGGATCGTATCTTTTCTCTTCTTCCAAAGGATCAGGCGGCCTATATGAGAGAGATTTGGGAAGAGTTTGAGGCGGGGGAGACGCCGGAAGCAAAATTTGCGCTGACGATGGACAAGGTTCAGCCTCTGCTTCTCAATGACGCTACGGGCGGCAGGGCCTGGAGAGAGCACGGTATCCGTGTTTCTCAGGTGTTGAAAAGAAATGAAAAGACGGCAGAAGGCGCCGTGAAGCTCTGGGAGCATGCGGCGGGGCTCATTGAAAAGAATGTGGAGCTCGGGAATCTTCGGGACGACAGATCAAAGGAGGAAACGTAGGATGGGAGACAATTTTAATCTGCTTTGGAGCGTTTTGATGGCGGCAGTTTTTGCCTTCGGGGCCATTCAGACCTGGAATGGAAAGACGGACTTTGTGGGAAAAAATGTGGACAATATCAAACCGGAACTTCGCACAGCCTACTGTAAAGAGATGAGTATGCCCATGTTTGTGCTGGCGGGAGTCGAGGTGATTGATGTGATTTTGCAGCTCACCATTGACTTTGGGATGTGGTCCCTGATGCTCTTGGGGGCAGGCATACTCATCGGCATCACCTGGATCGTCATGATTCAACGAAAATATAATAAAATGTAAGAGTCAGTAAGGAGTGGATCAATTGGAGCATTCGGTTTTGGAGGAACGGTATCGGCTTTCTGTGGAACGGATCCGGGAGATTGAGCGGGAATGTGAGGGAGACTCCATACTTCGGGGGGAAGCGGCAGCGTACTTTAAAAGGCAGGCCGCTTTTGTCCTTTTTCTGGACGAGGTGAGGAGCGGCCTTGCGAGAGAGCAAAGAGAGGGGCTTCCCTCCATGGAGGTTTTGCGGGAACGGAACGAGCGGCTCTACGGGGATATTTCCGGGGCTTCCTATGAGCGGAGCTTTGCCAATCCTGCTTACGCTGTGGCGCTTTTGGGAGAAGAGACCGGGAGGCTGCTCGCATTCCTGGCGGCGGAGCTTCGGGGCGGGATCGCCTACGTCTACGAGGACCGGATGGAGGAATGGGTTCCCTGCCTGGAGGTCTTTATCGAGGTTTACAATCTTTTCGAGGCGGAGCGGGCGGGAGAGTTTCCGGAGGAGGTGCTTCTCTCGGAGCTTCGGGAAGCGTTGTATTATTATGTGAGTGATTACTGTGACGTGACGGTGGCAAGGCGAATCCGGGAGCAGGTGGATCCGTCCCTGGATTTCGCCGTGGGGATTGTCATGGACAGTGATCTTTCGGATCTGCGCTATCTGTACCGGTTCGGCGAGTATGTCACGGAGAACGAGGAAAAGACCGCAGAATTTTTGAATGGTTTGCCGGAAGAGACCATTGAACAGATGGCCTTGGTGTATACCGAGGGTTACCGCAAGGGCTTTGAGCTGGCCGGAATCGATCTGAAAAAAAAGAAGACGGTGGAGCTCCGTTACCGTGTGGGGTTTGAGCGGGTCCTTAAGGAGGCCATGGAACAGTTTATGGCCATGGGACTTTCGCCGGTCCTGTTCCGGGCGGCCGTGGGGGCTGCCAATAAGAGACAGCATTTAAAGATCGGCTATTACGGAGCTTACGCCAATCCGCAGTATGAGTATGACCATCGCTTTGACCAGGCCCTGTTTTTGGACAAGGCCTTCAAGGAACGCAAGCTTTCCGTCATGCGGGTGGTCTACGAAGAATACAAAGAGCTGGCGGCGGTCTATGCGGGCCCCGCCGTCATGGAGACCTTCGGGGAGGAGCCCTTTTCCTATAAAAATAAGCCGGAATCCGTTCATTTGAGTGAGAAACAGAAACGACTGTCGGTGGAGCTTTCCTCCCAGTCGGCGGAGCTTGTCAATCGATACATCAAGGGGGAGGAGCGAAGCTTCACCATTATTTCCTGGCCCACGCCGGAGATCGGGAACGATTTTGAGGAGATCTTCCGGGAGACCATCCGGATCAACACCCTGGACTACGAAGCGTACAAAACCATTCAGGGAGCCCTGATCGATGCGCTGGACGAAGGGGAATTCGTGGAGATTCGGGGGACGAACGGAAATCGGACGGACCTTAAGGTGGCACTCCATGGGTTGTCGGACAGGGCAAGGGAGACGAATTTTGAGAACTGTCTGGCGGACGTGAACATTCCCCTGGGCGAGGTCTTCACTTCCCCCAGGCTTTCCGGAACCAATGGCATTCTCCATGTGTCCCAGATTTACTTAAGCGAGGTGGAGTATCGGGATTTGGAGCTCACCTTTCGGGACGGCATGACGGCCTCCTATTCCTGTAGGAATTACGAATCGGAGGAGGAGAACCGGAAGCTGATTGAAGAGAATCTTCTTTATAACCACAAGGCCCTTCCCCTGGGCGAGTTTGCCATCGGCACCAACACGGCGGCCTACGCCATGGCGAGGCGATACGGGATCATAAGCCGCTTAAAGATTCTGATTATTGAGAAGATGGGGCCTCACTTCGCCATCGGCGACACCTGCTACAGTCACAGTGAGGAAGTGAAGGTTCATAATCCCGACGGGAAGGAAGTGACGGCCAGGGACAACGAATGTTCCATCCGGCGAAAGGAGGATCAGGCGGCGGCTTATTTCAACTGCCACACGGACATCACCATCCCCTACGACGAGCTGGGCGAGATTGCGGTGGTCCGCCCGGACGGCACCCGGATTCCCCTGATCGAAGAGGGCCGCTTCGTCCTTCCGGGCACGGAAGCCCTCAACGAGAATCTGTGAGAACCCGCATGAAATATGGAAACTCAAGCATTTTCGTCCTTGTACCCGGTGTCTCTTTGTGATACGATAGTAACGTGATTTTTGAACAGTGAGAGGAGAAGCATTATGGCAAAAGTAGGGATTGTGATGGGAAGCGATTCGGACCTGGCGGTCATGGGCAAGGCGGCCGACGTGCTTTCCGAGCTTGGCGTGGACTATGAGATGACGATCATTTCCGCCCACAGGGAGCCGGACGTGTTTTTTGAATATGCGAAGTCCGCAGAGGCGAAGGGCTTCAAGGTGATCATTGCGGGGGCGGGCATGGCGGCCCATCTTCCCGGCATGTGTGCGGCGATCTTCTCCCTGCCGGTCATCGGGGTTCCCATGCACACCACGTCCCTGGGAGGAAGGGATTCGCTGTATTCCATCGTCCAGATGCCCTCCGGCATTCCCGTGGCCACGGTTGCCATAAACGGCGGGGCCAATGCGGGGCTTCTGGCGGCGAAGATGCTGGCGGTGTCCGACGGGGCCCTCCTTGAAAGGCTGAAAAAGTATGCGGAGAACCTGAAGGAGCAGGTGGAGGCGAAGGCCGAAAAGCTCTCGAAGCTGGGCCATAAAGAGTATCTGAACCAGAAATAAGGGACTCACGGGGGATTTACAGAGGACTCATCCAAGGAGGAAAACATGGATTACAAGAAAGCAGGAGTTGACATTGAGGCCGGTTACAAGGCCGTGGAGCTGATGAAGAAGCATGTGCAGGGGACCATGCGCCCGGAGGTCCTTGGCGGTCTCGGCGGCTTTTCCGGGGCTTTTTCCATGGACGCTTTTAAGACCATGGAGCATCCGACGCTGGTGTCCGGCACCGACGGCGTGGGCACGAAGTTAAAGCTGGCCTTTGCCCTGGACAGGCACGACACCATCGGCATCGACTGCGTGGCCATGTGCGTGAACGACATTGCCTGTGCGGGCGGCGAGCCCTTATTTTTCCTGGACTACATTGCCTGCGGCAAGAACGAGCCGGAGAAGATCGCCACTATCGTGAGCGGCGTGGCAGAGGGGTGCAGGCAGGCGGGAGCGGCCCTGATCGGCGGGGAGACGGCGGAGATGCCGGGCTTTTATCCGGTGGAGGAATACGACCTGGCCGGGTTTGCGGTGGGGATCGTGGATCGGAAGGACCTGATCGACGGGAAGGACCTGGCGGCCGGGGACGTGCTCATCGGCATGGCCTCCTCCGGCATCCACTCCAACGGCTATTCCCTGGTGCGGAAGGTCTTCTCCATGTCGGAGACGAGCCTCTCCACCTACTGTGAATCTCTGGGGGCGACTCTGGGCGAGACCCTTCTCACGCCCACGAAGATCTATGTGAAGGCGCTAAAGGCCGTCTGGGAGGCCGGCGTGCAGATCCGGGCGTGCAGCCACATTACCGGCGGCGGGTTTTACGAGAACGTGCCCCGGATGCTGCGGGAGGGAACCCGGGCAGTCATCGAGAAGGCCAGCTATCCCGTGCCCCCCATCTTCGGGCTTCTGGCGAAGGACGGGGATATCGAGGAGCAGATGATGTACAATACCTTCAACATGGGCATCGGCATGGTGCTGGCGGTGAAGGAAGACCAGACGGACGCAGCTTTGGAGGCAATCCGGGCGGCCGGGGAGAAGCCTTACGTGATCGGAAGGATCGAGGCGGGCGAAAAGGGAGTGACCTTATGTTAAGGGTCGGCGTGTGCGTGTCCGGCGGGGGGACCAATCTCCAGGCGATCATGGACAAGATGGAGAGCGGCGCCGTCACGGGGGCGGAGCTCTCCGCGGTGGTGAGCAACAACGCCGGAGCCTACGCCCTGACGAGGGCGAAAAACCGCGGGATCCCGGCGGTATGCGTGTCACCCAAAGATTATGAGACCAGGGAGGCTTTCCACGAAGCC
>CAJUOF010000056.1 GCA_910587905.1 uncultured Lachnospiraceae bacterium | reverse complement strand
GTCTGTTTTGACGCCAAGGAGTGCGTGAGCACCACCTTTCCCCTCCAGAATGTCCACGAGCACCAGATGGCCTTCATGGAGGCTTTTGAGAGACAGGGCGGGATTTCCTTTATCATTTTGTATTTTACCGGCCTGGATGAATTTTATTACGTGCCCTTTCGGGACCTGCTCGTGTATTGGAGGCGGGGGAAGGAGGGAGGCAGGAAGAGTTTCACCTATGGGGAGCTTGACAAGAGCTTCCGGATTCCCTTCCGGCACGGGGCCTATGTCCATTATCTGGAAATGCTGCAAAAGGATTTGGGGGAGCGGGAAGAGTGACGGAGGAAGGCGAAGGAAGCGGCTGCTTTACAGGGTACGCCGGGAAATGAGGGGGGAGGAGCAAATGGAGACCAGAAAGAAACTTCCGATCGGGATTGAGGGTTTTGAGAAAATCCGCAAGGAGGGCTTTTACTATGTGGATAAGACGGGCTTGATCCGGGAGCTTTTGGACAATTGGGCCGAAGTGAATCTGTTTACCCGTCCCAGGCGGTTCGGGAAGTCCCTGAACATGGACATGCTCAAGTGCTTTTTTGAATATGGTGCGGACCGGGAGATCTTTGACGGCTTGGAGATCGCAGGGGAGAGGGAGCTTTGTGAGCGCTACCTGGGGCGGTTCCCGGTGATCTCCATTACTTTGAAGGGGGCGGCGGCCAGAAGCTACGGGGAGGCGCTGGCCATGCTCCGCTCCATTGTCGGAAATGAGGCCATGCGGTTTGATTTTCTTTTGGAGAGCGGACGGCTTTCGGAGGGGGAGAAGGACCGGTATCGGCAGTTGATTCAGATTTCTTCAGACGACCGTCGGGAGTTTGCCATGCCGTCGGAGGCGCTTGGGGGCAGTCTGAAACTGTTGTCCCAGCTTCTCCACAAGCATTACGGGCAGAAGGTGATTCTGTTGATCGACGAATACGACGTTCCCCTGGACCGGGCGCAGCGGGCCGGATACTATGAGGAGATGGCGGATCTGCTCCGAATCCTGTTCGGCCAGGCGCTCAAGACAAATCCGAACCTGTATTTTGCGGTCATGACCGGGTGTCTGCGGATTGCGAAGGAGAGTATTTTCACAGGGCTTAACAATCTGAATGTCTTTTCGATCATTGACGTTCCTTTTGCGGAGTATTTTGGCTTTTCCGACGGGGAAGTGCGGGACATGCTGGCTTATTACGGTCTCGGCGACAGGTACGGGGTGATGAAGGAGTGGTATGACGGCTATCGGTTCGGGAATGGATCGGTTTACTGTCCCTGGGACGTGATCAGTTATGTAAAGCTTCTGCGCTCCGACCCGGAGGCGGAGCCGAGGGCCTTTTGGGCCAACACCAGCGGCAACGAGATTGTCCGGACCTTTCTGGAGCGGGCGGGGGCCAGCACCAGGCGGGAGATGGAGGTCCTGGTGGACGGCGGGACGGTGGGGAAAAAGCTGAACCATGAGCTGACCTACCGGGAGCTGTACCGGAATATCGACAATCTCTGGAGCGTCCTTTTCACCACGGGCTATCTGACCTGGCAGGGAAAGCCGGACGGGGACGTGTATGACCTGAAAATCCCCAATCTGGAGCTCAGAAAAATCTATATCGACCAGATCATGGAGTGGTTTAAGGAGGAGGCGGGGCGGGATGCGCCGAAGCTGGACGCCCTCTGTCTGGCCTTTGCGGCGGGGGATGCAGCGGCGGTCGAGCGGCAGTTTGCGGCCTATCTCAGGAGGACCATCAGTATCCGGGACACCAGTGTGCGGAAGAATAAAAAAGAAAATTTTTTCCACGGGCTTTTGCTGGGGCTTTTGAGCCACAGGGAGGACTGGGTCGTCCGCTCCAACCAGGAGTCCGGCGTGGGGTTCAGCGACATCCTGGTGGAGATTGAGGAGGAGAACAGGGGAATCGTGATCGAGGTCAAGTACCCGGACGGGGGCGATCTGGAGGTCGGCTGCAAGGAGGCGCTGGCGCAGATTGAGGAGAAGGGGTATGAGGAAAAGCTTCGGGAGGACGGGATGGAGACCGTCTTAAAGTACGGGATCGCCTGCAGGAGGAAGAGCTGCCGGGTGATGCTGGCGGGGGAAGCCGACAGGATGTGAATAGATGTTCGGAGAAAACAGGGGGACTGCGCAGGCAGTCCCCCTATTTTTTGTGGAATGGTTTGTGGCTTGGAAAGGGCTCAGTACCGATAGCCCTGTTCTGCGGACGTGATTTTTCCGCCGTTCTGGGTGAATTCGCCCACGGCGCCGCCGTCATCGATGTAGAGTCCGTCGTTTAAAATGAGGTGGTCAACGGTTCCGGCCATGAGGGAGATGTTTCCGCCGTTGACGGTGATGCTCCCTTCGATGGAGCCGGCGTTTTCCAGATATCCGGTGTTGTCGATTCCCTGGGAGGCGACGATCCGGCAGTTCTGGGTCTCCACGGGTGTCTCATCCATCCCTTTCTCGACCTCCCCGTTGGAGAGCATTCCGGAGTTGGTGAAGGCACCGTCTACCAGCAGGGAAG
>CAJUOF010000055.1 GCA_910587905.1 uncultured Lachnospiraceae bacterium | reverse complement strand
TCGCAGGCCTCCTGTATCGCTTGACCGAGTGAGCCACACCTCTCTGGAATGCCCAGCCAAGCACCGTGTACTGATCCCCCGCATCATCGATCAGCTCCGGGTGATACATCTGAATCATTTTCGCACTGACAGAAAATGCTCTCGGGTTTTCATCCAGCACGCGGACCAATGCCTCCACATAGCCGGGACGCACCCTCGTATCGTTGTTCAGAAGAATCACATAGGGAGTTTTCGCCGCTCGGATCCCCTCATTGACCGCACGGCTAAAGCCATAATTTTGGTCCAGAGCAAGAACCTCAAGCTCCGGGTAATGCTCCCGCACAAACTCCACACTCCCGTCGGTGGAACCGTTGTCCACAAAAAGGATACGAAATTTGGGGCCTCTCTGATCCCTGAGCCCCTCCATGCAGCCTTCCATAAATTGTTTTCCATTATAATTGGGGATGATAATGGTCACTTTTTCCATATCTCTCATCAAACTCCGTTTCTTCCGATCAGACCTCCTGCCTGTCTGCCTCACAGAAATTGGCAGCCGCGCCCTGTCGCTAAGCATTATAGCGGAAAAACCCGAAAAATACAAGATTTGTTGTCCGGACATCCACCCAAAAATACAGACACATTTCTGCAGGTTTTATGCTATAATGTCCATGAATGCCTGAGGCTCAACGCAAACGGCTTCTGCAAAGCCACAACTATGGTGAGCAGTAAACATTTCTGCCCTGCGCAATACTTAATCATGATACAGAAAGGAATGGATTCTATGAAAACATCCACAAACCTGGACTCCATGCTCCGGGAGATTGACCACAAAAGTTATCCCGCCTACAAATCCCTGCGGGGAATTTATGCCTTTGGACCCTATGCCCTCTCCATCGACCATGTGCAGGGGGACCCTTTCGCGGCCCCGTCAAGACTGACCATCCATATCACCGACAAAGCCTCCGGCTTCTCCCCGGAGCTCTGGAACACCTCTGACAGAAAGACCGCCTTCTGTGATTTTCTGCTACGGCGGTTTGCGGCCGCCGTCCGCAATTATTCCTTCCAGGCCAAAGGCTCCGGAAAAAGCGGCGCTCTTTTCACCACCCAGCCGGGCCAGGAGGTGCTTCGGCGCACCGCCTGCACCATCGACCGGGATGGTCATACGATCCTTGTACGGTTTGAGGCGGGCTTCCCCGCCAACGGGCGGACCATCAACGCCAGGGAACTTAGGAAAATTCTCTTTGACTATCTCCCGGCCGTGGTATCAGACAGTCTCTATGAGAAAAATACCAACAAGAAAGCCCTCCGGGCTGCCATCGATCTGTATGAGGATCAGCAGGCGCTGCGGTCGCTGCTTTCGGACCACGAGCTCGCGGCCTTTGTCGCTGACGGAGCCATTCTCCCCAGAAAAACCGGAGTCTCCAATGCTCCGCTAAAGGATGCAGTTCCTTTTCGTTCTCCGGACTCTGTACGCCTCACTCTCACCCTTCCCCACCGGGGAGAAATTTCCGGCATGGGCATCCGCCGGGGCATCACTCTGATCGTGGGCGGCGGCTACCATGGAAAATCCACCTTGCTCAAGGCCCTGGAAGCCGGAGTCTATAATCACATCGCCGGAGACGGAAGGGAGTTTGTGATCACGGACTCCACCGCCATCAAGCTACGCGCTGAGGAGGGGCGGATTGTCAAACAGGTGGATATCTCCCCCTTCATCAACCACCTGCCCAACGGGAAAGACACCGGCTGCTTCTCCACAGAAGACGCCAGCGGAAGTACCTCCCAGGCGGCCGGTGTTATGGAGGGAATCGAAGCCGGCACAAAGCTGTTCCTCATCGACGAGGACACCTGTGCCACCAATTTTATGGTGAGGGACGAGCTGATGCAACGGGTCATCGCCCCGGACAAGGAGCCCATCACTCCCTTCCTCGGCCGCATCCGTCCTCTGTTTTTGGAGCTTGGCATCTCCACCATCCTCGTCGTGGGAAGCTCCGGTGCTTTCTTCCATGCGGCTGACCGGATCATCCAGATGGACAGCTACCACGCGGTCGACATCACCGAGACAGCGAAGGCAGAGGCCGCTCATTTTCCTGTCTCCTGCCCGGAATTTGATTTTTCCGGCGGTCCGGCCCCCAGAAAACTTCGTTTTTCTTTCAAACGGCGGGATCAAGATCGTTCGCCGAAAATTAAAGTGCAGGGCCGCGATACGCTGATCTACGACAAAGAGACCATCGACCTGCGCTATGTGGAACAGCTTGCCGACGAGGAACAGACCAGGGCACTCGGCTATATCCTTCAATACCTGATGGCCCACCAGACCGACGCGCCCATGGCCGGGCAGCTCACCGCCCTTTACCGAAAGCTCCAGACGGAAGGCTTGGAGTCTGTCACCTCATCCGACTGTCCCCCCTTCCTGGCACTTCCCAGGCTTCAGGAGATCTTTGCCTGTATGAATCGCTGCAGATTCTAAACCAGGCAAAATGGAAGAGAAAAATCCCGCCGGCCCTTGTCAACCGTGGGATTTTTCTCTTCCATATCTTAAACCTCTTGTGACGATACCTATACTTCCTGCAGCTTCTTAAGTTCCTCAAATACCACATCATTCAAAACTTTAATATAGGTTCCCTTCATCCCCGAAGAACGTGATTCGATTACACCTGCACTCTCGAATTTCCGAAGAGCATTGACAATCACAGAACGGGTGATTCCCACCCTGTCCGCAATCTTGCTGGCAACCAGAATTCCTTCATTTCCCTCCAGCTCTTCAAAAATGTGCTGAATGGCTTCCAGCTCAGAAAAGGAGAGCGTACTGATTGCCGACTTCACAATCTGAACCTTTCTGGTCTCCTCCGCATTCTCCTCATTGACAGAACGCATCATCTCCAAACCCACGACAGTTGTGCCATACTCACTTAGAATAATATCATCAATTCCGTACTGTGCGGCAGATTTGTAAATGAACAGCGTCCCCAGTCGTTCCCCTGCAATATCAATGGGAGTGATGATCGCCTGATACTTCTTCACATCTGTCTCCGCAAATCCAAGCGTCTCCAGATTGACATTTTCCTTGGTGGAAAGAACACTGAGCAATCTCTCATTTAGTAGTTTGTCAACAAATCCCCCGACCTGGTCTTCAATAAGCTCCTCGATCTCCTCTACACCTTCGCTCAAGCCTACGCCTAAAACCTTACCCTTTTTGCTAATGACTAAGATGTTTGAATCGAGGATGTCGCTTAGTACTGCACAAATATCATTGAAGACAACTTTACTGGTGCTGTTGTTATGAAGCAATTTGTTGATTTTTCGAGTTTTGTCCAATAATTGTACACTCATTGCAGTCCTCCTATTTTTTTCGGGCAATTGGTTCGATTCAAAATCATCGTACCATATCTTTTGAAAGTCTGCAATACTTTTCGGAATTTTTAGGTGGTACTTTGCAAATTCTTTCTTTGAAGCCGGAAACTCCGCCGATATTGCTCCGACTATTCTGTTTTTTCCGTCAAATATCCACAAGTCTGTTCCGAGCAGATCAGCTTATTTCCCTTTTCTACCATATAATTTCCACAATTGGGGCATTTTTGATTGGATGGCTTCGGCCAGGACATAAACTCGCAGTCCGGATGATTGCTGCACCCATAATATCTCCGCCCCTTCTTGGTCTTTTTCATCACCACATCGCCGCCGCATAGGGGACAGGTCACCCCGATTTTCTCCAGATATGGTTTCGTATTTTTACAGTCAGGAAATCCCGGGCAGGCGAGAAATCGCCCATGAGGGCCGTACTTGATGACCATATTCCTGCCACAGTACTCGCAGATCTCGTCCGTCACCTCATCCTCGATCTTCACGGTTTCCAGTTCTTTCTGCGCCGCAGCCACCGCCTCCGCAAGATCCGGATAAAAATTCCGAATAATCGTCTTCCACTTGACCGCACCGTCCTCCACACCGTCCAGCAGAGATTCCATATTGGCCGTAAAGTCCACATCCACCAGACTGGGGAAGGCATCCTTCATAATATGGTTGACAATCTCTCCCAACTCCGTCACATACAGATTTTTATTTTCCTTTGCCACATACCGCCTGGCGATAATGGTGGTGATGGTGGGGGCATAGGTACTGGGGCGGCCAATTCCCGCCTCCTCCAATGCGCGTACCAGTGACGCTTCCGTGTAATGGGCCGGAGGCTGTGTAAAATGCTGTTTATAGTCAAATTCTTTCAGGGAAACTTTCGTGTCCATGGACAGATTCTTCCCCAAGGTATTGGGCTCTTTTTTCTCATCCGAGGCATCATATACGGTCAAAAACCCTGAAAACTTCACCTTGGAGGCCGATGCGCTGAACCGGTACTTCCCGGCGTCCAGTTTTACGTTGGTCGTCTCATAGACCGCCTCCTTCATCCGGCTTGCCGTAAATCTACGCCAAATCAGCTGATACAGGCGAAACTGGTCTCTGGACAAAGAATCCTTAAGCTTCGTGGGCGTCAGTGTAATATCTGCGGGCCGAATCGCCTCATGTGCGTCCTGAATCCGCCCCTCATTCTTTTCCTTCCGCTCGTCAAACAGCACATAATCCTCCCCATACTGGGAAGCGATAAACTTTGCCGCCGCCCCTTTTGCCTCCTCAGAGACGCGGGTGGAGTCGGTACGCAGATAGGTGATGACACCAGCCGTCCCGTTCCCCTTGATATCCACACCCTCATAGAGCTGCTGAGCCAGGCGCATGGTCTTCTGGGTAGAAAAATTCAGAGTGTTGGCTGCCTCCTGCTGGAGGGTGCTGGTGGTAAAGGGAAGGGGCTGTTTCTTCACCCGTTCCCCCATCCGGATATCGGAAATCCGAAAGGGTGCTTTCTCCACCTCCTGAATGATCTCGTCCAGCATCTCTCTATTTTCAATGGTAAGCTTCTGTTTCAGATCCCCATAAAATTTGATCCGCATGGGCTTCTTTTCCCCGTCACAGAGAACATCCGCCTCCAAGCTCCAGTATTCTTTCGGAATAAAGGCGGCGATCTCTTCTTCTCTGTCGCAGATGATCCGAAGCGCCGCCGACTGCACCCGTCCTGCCGACAGGCCCCGTTTCACTTTCGCCCACAGCAGGGGACTGATGCTGTATCCCACCATCCGGTCCAAAACCCGTCTGGCCTGCTGGGCATCCACAAGATTCATATCCAGTTCTCTCGGCGCTTTTAGAGACGCCTTCACCGCCGTCTTTGTGATCTCATTGAAACTGATCCGCTGTACCTTCTTGTCTTCCAGTTTAAGAGCCGTCATCAAATGCCAGGAAATGGCCTCACCCTCCCGGTCCGGGTCAGTCGCCAGATAAATCTTATCTGCTTTTTTCACCTTTTTCCGGAGGTTTGCGAGAATGTCCCCCTTTCCCCGGATGGTAATATATTTCGGTTCATAATCATGCTCCATGTCAATCCCCATCTGGCTCTTTGGCATATCTCTCACGTGTCCGTTGGATGCCTCCACATCATAATTCGGCCCCAGAAATTTTTTGATGGTCTTCACCTTTGCAGGGGACTCCACAATAACCAGATACTTCGCCATACTGCTCTCCTTTATCTCTCTTCGCCGCATAATAATGCCGAAACGGCTGGTCTGCCAGCCCTTCCAGCTCAAGTCTCACCAGCGCGGCAGCTACAATTTCACTTTCTAATCCGCTTTCCATCCGGATCTGTTCCCCGGATTTTGGGTCGGAATCCAAGTAACTATACACCTTTTCCGCGTTTTTATCAAGAGATAATCTGGTTTTCTCATAAATTCTTAATTCTTTCTTTACAAAATTCCAACTGCCAAGAATGTCCTCCGGCTCAGTGAGAGGCATGGCTCCGTCCCGGATGAGCCGATTGGTTCCCCTGCTCAGAAAATCCCCCACCCGGCCTGGCGCCGCCCAGATATCCTTTCCCTGCTCCAAGGCTAGGGAGGCCGTGATCAGGGAACCGCTTTTCATCCCGGCCTCCACCACGGCAACGCAGTCGGAGAACCCGCTGATGAGCCGATTTCTGGCCGGAAAGTGCCAGGCGGCCGGCCCCGCTCCCGGAGGATATTCGGAGATCAAACCTCCGGCCTCCGCCACCCTCTCATAAAGGATTCTGTTTTCTCTGGGATAGACCACATCCGGTCCGCAGCCCAAAATGCCGAAGGTCTTTCCTCCTGCCTTTAGCGCCCCCTCATGGCCCGCCGCATCAATTCCGCGGGCCAGGCCGCTGATCACCTGGACCCCCGCCTCCGCCAGGGCCCTGCCCACCGCCCTGGCCGTGTTTCTTCCATAATAACTGCATTCCCTGGAACCCACCACGGCAGCAGCCGGAACTCCCCCGGACGGAAGTCTTCCCTTCACAAACAGCCCCACCGGACAGTCCGGGAGTGTCCGGAGTCCTTCCGGAAACCGGCTCTCATCCGCAGTGACCAGGCAAATCCCCAGTTCTTTCATATGGGCAAAGCCCCGGCGAATCTCCTCCTCTTTCCTGCTTTTTTCCAATTCCCTCCAAACCCGGGCCACCGTGTTTTTTTCATGGAAGGGATTCAGGCATCTCTCTACTTCCTCCCTGGAAGCCCCATAGACCGCCTCAAAACTTCCAAGTGCCGCTTTTAATCGGTTCCGGATCACCACCCCCACCGAGCCAAGACCGCAATACCAAAACTGATATTCTTCCTCCCTCAGCATAACGATTTCCTCCCTTGCAACTGTCTAAATTTGCAACTGTCTAATAATAAATATTCTCCATTCGGTATGCAATGGCCTCCTGCAAATGTCTGGTTCTGATCCGTTCTTCGTTCTCCAAATCAGCGATGGTCCGCGCCACCCGCAAGATCCGATGGTAGGCCCTGGCACTGATGTCCATAACCTCGAAGGCCCTCTTTAAAAAATTCTCCTCCTCATTCCCCAGAGGGCAGTAGTTTCGAATTTCTTTGCCTGGTATGGAGCAGTTATAGCGAAAACCGCTCCCCCTCAGTCTTCTCTCCTGAAGGAGTCTGGCCCGCTCGATCCGTTCCCGGACCGTGGCCGAGGATTCCTCCCTCTCGTCCTTCTGCAAAGCTGCCACACCCACAGACTCTACCAACACCCGAATATCAATGCGGTCCATCAAAGGTCTGGAAAGCTTCTCCTGATACCTCCTGATCTGCCATTCACTGCAATGACATTTATTCCGGTCAGGGTAATACCCACAGGGACAGGGATTCATCGGTACAACGAAATTGATACAATTCAACGATGCACCCCCTAAATGCACCCCCCTAAACCTAAAAAATGCGGGCCGGAAACTGATTATTCCGGCCCAGGAAAAAATTTTCTTTCTATATTAAATAGCGAAATTTACACATTTTTACCTATCCATCAACTTTCACTTCGTTCCCCGCCTTGAAAGTGAATCGGATGTCGTCTCTGGCATAAACCGTGGCGTAGTCAAGGAGCGCCGTCCAAAGTTCCTCATCAAACTTTCCGCAGAAGCCGTCCAGCTTTTGCAGCCCGCCGATAAACCGCATATAGGTTTTCCTCTTTCCCTGCCTGTCGGAAATCTCCCCGGATGCTTTTTCGTACCCGTCCCTGGCCGCCTCATACCGGGCGACCAGTTCATTGCGGCGTCTCTGGTATTCCTCCTGGTCCATGGCTTCAGCTTTGTTTTCCGCCACAATCCTTTTTACCATTTCCGCCACCATCTTCGTCTCAGTCAGAAACCGGCTCTGCTCCACCTCCATCTCCGTGGTGTCGCATAATGTCCGCATCATCACCTTGGTGTTCGCTATCAGCTCATCCTTTTCCGGAATGACCGCATTGACGGCTTTCACGAAGGCATCCTTTATCTCGTCCTCGGTAAGGTGCGGCGTCCGGCATTTCTTATCGTTCTTGAACTTGCGGTTGCACTGGAAGATCACCCTGCGGTATTTGTCCTGCGAGTGCCACACCTTGGAGCCGTACCAGTTCCCGCACTCGGAACACTTGATTTTCGAGGAAAATATGCTCGCGCTGCTGTACCTTGCGTCCATGCTTTTGCGCCGCTCCATTTCCTCCTGCACCAGCTCCCATGTTTCGGGAGGGATGATTGCCTCGTGGTTCCCCTCCACATAATACTGCGGTATCTCCCCCTGGTTCTTCTTCCGCTTTTTGGTGAGGAAGTCCGCCGTGTACTGCTTCTGCAGGAGCGCGTCCCCTTTGTACTTCTCGTTGGTGAGGATGCTCTTGACGGAACTCTGGTGCCAGGTGTCCTTCCCTGCGGGGCTCTTGATGCCCAGCCCCGTCAGCTTTTTGCCGATGGCATACGGGCTCAGTCCCTGCAGGAAAAGCTGGTATATCAGCTTTACCGTTTCCGCCTGCTCCGGGTTCACTCTCAGGCTGCCGTCCTCGCCCTTCTCGTATCCAAGGAAAGTGCTGTAGGCAAGGCTGCCTTTGCCGTCCGCGAACTGCTTCCGCTTGCCCCATGTGGTGTTCTCCGAAATGCTCCGTGATTCCTCCTGCGCAAGGGAGCTCATGATGGTGATGAGCAGCTCCCCCTTGGAATCCAGCGTGTAGATGTTCTCCTTTTCAAAATAAACCTCGATGCCCTTCTCCTTCAGCTTCCTTACTGTCGTTAAGGAATCCACCGTGTTCCTTGCGAACCGGCTGACCGATTTTGTGATGATGAGGTCAATCTTCCCCGCCAGGGCATCCTCAATCATCTGGTTAAAACCGTCGCGCTTTTTTGTGTTCGTTGCAGAGATGCCTTCGTCCGTATACACCCCGGCAAATTCCCAATCCTCCCGGCCGTTTATGTACCGGGTGTAATAATCGACCTGCGCCTCATAGCTTGTCGCCTGTTCCTCGGAATCCGTGGATACCCTCGCATACCCCGCCGTCTTCCGCTTTTTCGCCGCCGCAATCGGCCTTGAGTCAAACCGGTTCAGCGTGGCGGGTATGGTTGTTACTTTCTTTGCCATTCTGCCACCTCCCCATCCGTAAAGTGAAATTCAAACCTGTCCCCGTATGCCGTCACTCCCGCAATCTCCTTTACAAAGCGGGGTTCGTAATCCTCCCGCCCCAGGACTTCCGCCGCTGCCTTTCGGAATTCATCATCCAGCAGCCTGCGGAAGGAACACCCCCGGCACACCCAAACCTTATATTTTTCCTTCTGCCCTTTCGGGCCCATCTTCCAGTAATCGCATTCCAGTTTCCTGCCGCAGCACCCGCAGGTGATTTTCTGCGAAAATGCGCTGCGGCCTCTTTGGTATGCCCGCATGACCTCTCTTGCCTTCCCGCTTTTCATGCGGAACTCAATGCGGTCTGCATTTATGACAATCTGCTCGACTTCCCTCCGGACTGCCACCCCGTCAAAGGCGGCAAGCTCCAGTGCGGCGGCCGCCGCCTGCTCCAGCTCCGTTTCATAGACCGGCCGGAGCCCGCACACATCTTTCCCTTTGCGCTCCCTGGTATTGCAGTTCCATTTCTTGCCGTATTTTGTGGTGCGCCTGCTCACCGAACGGCCGCATTCCCCGCATTTCACCAGTCCTGAAAAAGCCGTGAGCGTGGGGTTTTTATTGGCGGCGGCATCCGCCCGCTGCTCCCGTATGAGCTGCGCCTTTTCAAAATCTGCCTGCGGGATGAGAGGCTCGAACATACCCTCCACCATGTACATGGGCAGCTCGCCCTTATTCCTTTTCCTCGTATGCCCCTCGGAAATAAAATTCTTCTGCAGGAGCATGGAGCCCGTATAGGACGGGTTCGTGAGGATGAACTTGATGGTGGAGTCGTCCATCGGCACGCCTTTCTGCCCCGTGATGCCCC
>CAJUOF010000054.1 GCA_910587905.1 uncultured Lachnospiraceae bacterium | reverse complement strand
TCCCACAAGCTGAACGAGGTTCTGGACATTGCGGACACGGTCACCATCCTCAGGGACGGGCAGACCATTGACTCCAGGCCGGCCTCCGAACACACGGAGGACACGCTGGTGTCCGGCATGGTGGGCCGGGAGATCACCACCCGGTTTGAGTCCAGAAACTGCGAGATCGGGGACGTGATGCTCAAGATTTCGGACTGGTCCGTCTATGACGGCGTCAACGACAAGTGGATTGTCAAGGACGTGGATCTGGAGGTGCGGGCCGGGGAGGTCGTGGGAATCGCAGGCATGATCGGAGCGGGACGGACGGAGCTGGCCATGAGTATTTTTGGATCTCTGGAGGGGGCGGTGTCCGGGAAATTCGAGTATCTGGGGAAGGAGAGGCCCAGATTCAAGAATTCCAGCGACGCCATAAAAAACGGTCTGTTTTATTCCTCCGAGGACAGAAAGCGCTACGGGCTGGTGCTCACTTCGGACATCGCCTACAATGCGTCCCTGTCGAGCCTTGGAAAATTCGTGAGGCGGGGATTTTTCATCAACCGGGACGAGGAGTACGTCGAAGTGAAGGAGATGGTGCAGAAGCTTCGGGTCAAGACGCCTTCCATTTTGCAGCGGGTCGGAAACCTGTCCGGCGGCAACCAGCAGAAGGTCTGTCTGGCGAAGGCCCTCATGACGGAGCCGAAGGTGCTGATCCTGGACGAGGCCACCAGAGGCATCGACATCGGCGCCAAGACGGAGATCTACCAGCTCATCAATCAAATGACGGAGCAGGGGATCGCAGTCATCGTGATCTCCTCGGAGCTCCCGGAGGTCCTGGGACTCAGCGACCGGATCTACGTGATGCGGGAAGGGAAGATTTCGGGGGAATTTTCCAATAAGGAAAGAAATGTTACACAGGAAGATATCGGCATGGCCGCAACGGGAGGTATGTAAAAATGGCGGATAATAAACAGAGAAAAGTCGATTGGTTCGGTCTGTTTTATAAAAACAGCCTGTTGGTAGAAACGCTTGTCATCTTTGTGGTTTTTCAGCTTTTGACAAAGGGCTCTTTCATGTCGGTGGCCAACATGTCGAACCTGCTCATGCAGGGAGCGACCTATTCCATCATGGCGATCACCATGTGCCTGATCATCATCACGGGCAATGCGGATCTTTCCGCAGGCCGTTTCCTGGGAATGCTGGGCATGATAGCGGCCATCATCGTGGTGGAACACGGGGAGATTCCTTCCTGGGTGGCGCTGATCTTGGTGTACGTGATTGCCGTCGTGGTCGGCCTGTGGCATGGCTTCTGGGTCGGTTATATGAAGCTGCCGGCGTTCATCATCACGCTGGCCACCCAGCTGGTATTCCTGGGCGTGAACCAGATGCTCTCCGGCGGCCGGATTTACGGGCCGATCACCGGGATCATCGCCGAGATGGGCAGCGGCTACCTTCCTTCCATCGCCGCAAAGAATGACACGACGTTGGTCGTGGGGATCGTCCTGGTGCTTGCCTACGTGTGGTTTACGGTCTCCAAGGAGCGCAAGGGAATCCGCCAGGGGCTTTACGAGAAGCGCTGGGGGAAGGTGGCACCGAAGATGGTGGCGGTCAGCGCCCTGGCCATCGCAGTGACCATCGTCCTTTACCGGCACAGGGGCTTCGCCTACGCCATGCTGATCCTCCTGGCGCTGGCGCTTCTGGTCTCCCATATCAGCAACAACACCCGGTTCGGGAGATATGTCTACGCCATCGGCGGCAACAAGGATGCGGCGGCCCTCTCCGGAATCAACGTTTCCAAGGAACTTTTGAAGCTTTACGTGCTCCATGCGGTGGTCATTGCGACAGCGGCCATGGTCTGCCTGGGCCGTCTGAATTCGGCGACCACTTCCACCGGAAACGGATATGAGTTCACGGCCATCACCGGCTGCGTAGTCGGCGGGACGGCCATCACCGGCGGGAGGGGAACCGTCATCGGCGCCGTGGTCGGCACCATGATCATGGCGGCTCTGGACAACGGCATGAGCCTTTTGAACCTGGATCCGGCGTTCCAGTACATCGTCCGGGGCGCGGTGCTCCTGTTTGCGATCAGCCTGGATGCCTTTGCCAACAAC
>CAJUOF010000053.1 GCA_910587905.1 uncultured Lachnospiraceae bacterium | reverse complement strand
CTCATGATGGGATTGGGAAGCTATAAGATGAAGGACTTGGTCCGGATGGGCATCATACCCTTCCTCGTGGTGACTGTGGTCTGTGTGGGCTGGATTATGACGGTGTTTCCCATTTTTTGACTCAAGGATTTCCTTATAGTTTGTATTTTGCATTTATTCTTGCTTTCCTCCATGATTGGCTTTATAATGAGATTTGCGATGGTGCCTTTGGCGGCTGGAGAATGGCGGATGGTTTGCCCCGGATATCAGACAAGGTATGCGGGGCTTTTTCTTTATGCATACGGACATCCAAGGGAAGAACGGCAGGGAGGTTGTCATGAAACGAGAAAAATTGCTTACAGTGAGAAATCTGGTCACGATTGCCGTGTTGTCGGCTGTGGCCGCATTGCTGATGTACCTGGAGTTTCCACTCTGGTTTGCGCCACCTTTTTATGAGTTGGATTTCAGCGAGATTCCGGTGCTGGTGGGGGCCTTTTCCATAGGGCCGGCGGCCGGCTTCGTCATTGAGGCGCTGAAAATTGTCCTGAAGCTTTTGCTCAAGGGGTCTACCACCATGGGGGTGGGGGATTGGGCCAACTTGTTGATCGGGTGTGGCTTGGTGATCCCGGCGGCTATGATCTATGGGAAGAACCGGACCAGGAAGGGTGCCGTCATCGGATTGGTGGTGGGGACGCTCACCATGGCCTTTGTGGGCTGTTTCCTGAACGCCTACGTGCTTCTGCCCACCTATGCACAGGCATTTGAGGGGGCATGGCAGGGGTTTTTGGTCATGGGGGCTTTCACAGCGGCAGTCGCTTTCCCAGTGTTCTTCTTTTATGGAAGGGAGAAGGGAAACCATCCCATCCTGGTGGGCCTGGCGGTGGAGGTGGTGATCCTGGCGGCGGCCATCGTTCTGATGAACGTGCTCCATCTGTTTTCCGGGGACAGCCTGGCAGGGCTCGTTGGCATGGGGACGGCCGTCAATCCGGCCATCACGGGCATCTGGAGTTTCGTGCTTTTGGCTGTCCTGCCTTTTAACCTGTTCAAGGGAGTCGTCGTTTCTTTCATTACAGTTTTGATTTATAAGCGGATTCGTGTTATAATGAAGCAGGCTGGCAGTTCCAGACGGACGACCGGACAACGGCCTTTATAGCGGCAAGGAGTGGGAATGGTCAAAAGTAATTTTGATGTTTTTGGGCCTGTTATGGGACTTTTTTGATGGATATCGGGCCGGGGCTTTGTGGCTCCGGCCTGTTCATTGGAGCTTTGGGAGGATAGCGCATGAGATTTAGACCGTGCATTGACATTCATAACGGAAGGGTGAAACAGATCGTAGGCGGGAGCCTGTCGGATACGGGAAACCGGGCAAGAGAGAATTTTGTGTCGGAGCTTGACGCCGCCTATTATGCGGAGTTTTATAAGCGGGACGGGCTTTCAGGGGGACATGTGATCTTGCTAAATCCGGAGGGCTCGGAGTTTTATGAGGCTACGAAAGTGCAGGCTTTGGGGGCTTTGGCGGCTTATCCGGGGGGACTCCAGGTGGGCGGCGGTATCCACGAGGGGAATGCGGGGGAGTTTCTGGAACAGGGGGCTTCTCACGTGATCGTGACTTCTTATGTGTTTCGGGATGGGCAGTTTCGGGAAGACCGGCTTAAGCGGCTCGTGGAGGCCGTGGGGCGGGAGCGGCTGGTGCTGGATCTGAGCTGTCGGAGGCGGAACGGGGTCTACTATATTGTCACGGACCGGTGGCAAAAGTTTACGGAGGTACCTGTAAACAGGGATACATTGTTCCGGCTATCGGATTTTTGCAGTGAATTTTTGGTTCACGGCGTGGATGTGGAGGGAAAGGCTTCCGGTGTGGAGGAGGAGCTTGTCTTCCTTCTGGGGGACTGGGCAGAGCTTCCCGTGACGTATGCCGGAGGTGTAGGCAGTTTTGCAGATTTGGAGACGGTGAGGCGCCTGGGGCGGGGACGTGTGGACGTGACGGTGGGGAGTGCGCTGGATCTTTTCGGCGGTGGGCTCTCTTACCGGAAGGTTCTTGCGTTTATGGAAAAAACCCATGGGGAATGAGGCTTTTTGGAATGGAAATGACATCTGTGGAAGGACGAAGAGGTGGGCCATTGATGGAACAGAAGGGGAGCAATGCCGAGACGAAGCGATTGAACAAAATCAAGATCGCTAAATTTATTTATCATCATGGGGAGGCTTCGAAGCAGGAGATTGCGGCGGCTTTGCATCTTTCCATGCCCACGGTGCTCCAGCGGGTGAAGGAACTGATCCAGGAGGGAGTTGTCACGGAGGCGGGGGAATATGAGTCCACCGGGGGCCGGAAGGCGAAGGCTCTTTCCATCGTGGCGGGAAGTCGCTATGCGGTGGGTCTTGACATTACGGGCAACCACATAAGCTTCGTGCTCCTGGATACGTGCGGAATGGTTTGCGGGAAAAAGCGGGTCCGCTGTGCCTTTGAAGATGTGGAAGAGTATTATGAGGGCCTGGGGGAGATGCTGGGCTTTTTCCTGGACAAGTATCAGGTGGACAGGAAGCGGATCCTTGGCGTCGGCGTCTCTATTCCGGGCATTGTGGACGAGGAAATGAAGCGGATGTCTCAATCCCATGTGCTCCGGGTGGAAAATTTTGATCTGGACAAGATTTCCTGCCGGATTCCCTTTCGGACCTGGTTTCGCAACGATGCCAACAGCGCCGCCTATGCGGAGCTTCGGGGAAGCAGGCGGGACACGGTGTATCTCTCTCTCAGCAACACGGTGGGCGGTGCCATTTACATGGATGGACGGATTTACAAAGGGGCTCATTTTCGAAGCGCCGAATTCGGCCACATGATTTTGGTGCCGGGGGGAAAGCGCTGTTACTGTGGGAGAGAAGGGTGTCTGGACGCCTACTGTGCGGCCGGGGTACTGTCCCGCTGGGCCGGGGATGACCTGGAGGCATTTTTCAAGGGGCTGGAGGCAGAGAATCCGGTGTATGAGACGGTGTGGAGGGAGTATCTGAATTTTCTCGCCATCGCCATCACCAATCTGCGGATGGCCTTTGACTGTGACGTGGTGATTGGTGGGTACGTGGGGGGCTACATGGACCGCCACATGGGGGCTCTGGAGGACAAGCTTTCGGAGTACCGGATCTTTGATTCGAATCAGAATGATATCCGGACGGGAAGGTATAAGCACGAGGCGGCGGCGATCGGGGCCGGAATCCGGTTTGTGGAGGAATATTTTGACGGGCTCTTATGACAGTGCCGGATTTTTTTGGGAATTCTGTCTGTTAAGGGTTGACAGGCTGGGGGTTCCGTGGGATAATAGAGCTACTTAGATAAAACGCTTTATAAAAGTGGTGCAGACGATTATTGGAAGCGGAGAAGGAGGTAAGGATATCATGGAAGGTAAGATGAAAGTGGCCGTGATGGAGGGCATCGGGAAGATGGGCTTTACGGAGAGGGAGATCCCGGTTCCGAAGGCGAACGAGGTGCTGGTGAAGCTGGACTACGTAGGCATCTGCGGCTCGGACATTCATTATTATGAGACGGGCCGCATCGGAGATTATGTGGTGGAACCGCCCTTTGTGCTGGGGCATGAGCCCGGCGGCGTGGTGGTCGAGGTGGGCGAGGACGTTACGCATCTCGCGGTGGGGGACAGGGTTGCCCTGGAGCCCGGCAAGACCTGCGGGCACTGTGAGTTCTGCCGGGAGGGGAAGTACAACCTCTGTCCGGACGTGGTCTTTTTTGCGACCCCTCCCGTGGACGGGGTGTTCCAGGAGTATGTGGCCCATGAAGCGGACCTTTGTTTTAAGCTTCCCGAAAACGTGAGCACCCTGGAGGGAGCGCTCATTGAACCTCTGGCCGTCGGCTTCCATGCGGCGAGGCAGGGGGGAGCCCAGGCGGGCATGACGGCCGTGGTCACCGGCTCCGGCTGTATCGGCCTGGTGTCCATGATGGCCTGCAAAGCTATGGGTGTGTCGAAGGTCTACGTGGTCGACATCATGGAGAAGCGTCTGGAGAAGGCCATGGAGCTTGGGGCCACCGGCGTGATCAACAGCAAGAACGTGGACATGGTGGAAGAGGTGATGCGGCTTACCGGAGGCAAGGGCGCCGACCTGGTCATTGAGACGGCCGGGACAGAGATCACCACCAGGCAGGCCATCCACTGCACGAGGAAGGGTGCGACCATCGTTTTGGTCGGCTATTCCAAGAGCGGCGAGCTGACCCTTCCCATCAGTCTGGCTCTGGATAAGGAGCTGACCTTTAAGACGGTGTTCCGTTATCGCCACATTTATCCCATGGCCATCGAGGCTGTGGCGGCGGGCAAGGTCAATCTGAAAGGGATCGTCACGGACATTTTTGATCTGGACGACGCCCAGAGGGCCATGGACGACAGCATCAACAAGAAGGCGGAGATCGTCAAGGGTGTGATCAAGATCAACAAGGAGTTATAAAAAGCCTGACGAAATCCGGTTGGAAAAGAAAATTTATCAGGCGATTGCGGAACCTAAAAACTTGTCGAATATTCTGCCAATATTTCCGGGAAAAGCCCTCTGTGCCCTGGAGGCAAGACCGGAGAAGACAGGAGTCCCGAGTGGCCTCTCCGGTTCTTGGCTTGCCGGAACGCTCGGCGCTGCAGGCTTTGGATGGACATATTAGCAGAATATTCCCGCAATTGTCTAATAAAATATGAAAAAAGAAAAGGAGAATGACTATGAGCTATTTGGACGAAGTTTTCGGGTTATCTGGAAAGGTTGCGATCGTGACAGGCGGAGGCCGCGGCATCGGGCAGACGGTGGCCATCGGGCTGGCTAAGGCGGGCGCCGAGGTGGTCATTGTTGCCAGGAGCAATGCGGACGAGACCATCGAAAAGATCACGGCTGAGGGCGGCAAGTGCTACTTTGTGCGGGCGGATGTGACGAAGGAGGCGGATGTGGACGCTGCTCTCGCGGAGATCATGAAGAAGTCCGGCCACATCGACGTGGTGTTCAACAATGCGGGGATCTGCAAGCATCAGGGAACCTTTGAGGCTTCCATCGAGGACTGGAGAGAGGTCATCGATGTGAACCTGACCGGTGAGTACATCATGGCTCGCGCCGTGGCGAAGATCATGGTGGATAACAAGATCCACGGGAGCATCATCAACATGGCTTCCATGTCCGGGACCATCGCCAACATTCCCCAGTGGCAGTGCTCCTACAATGCCTCCAAGGCCGGCGTGATGCATATGACCCGCTCTTTGGCACTGGAGTGGGCGGAGTACGGGATCCGGGTCAACAGCTTAAGCCCCGGATACATTGCGACTCCCATGTCCGTGGATACTCCTCAGGAGCTCAAGGATGCCTGGATGCCTCTGATGCCCATGCACCGGATGGGCAAGCCGGAAGAGCTGATCCCGGCGGTCCTCTATCTGGCCAGCGACGCCTCCGGCTATACCACCGGAAGCGACACCATCGTGGACGGCGCCTATACCTGTTTCTAAGTCATATTGAGGAAATCATTTGAGGGAAACGGAGGACAGGAATATGGAGAACAAGTATGCGGGAACGCAGACGGAGAAAAACCTGGAGGCGGCTTTTGCCGGGGAATCCCAGGCGAGGAACAAATACACGTACTTTGCTTCTAAGGCGAAAAAGGAAGGCTTTGAGCAGATTTCAGCCTTGTTTTTGAAGACGGCGGACAATGAGAAGGAGCATGCCAAGATGTGGTTCAAAGAGCTGGAGGGGATCGGCTCCACAGCCGAAAATCTGGCGGCGGCCGCCGACGGGGAGAATTATGAGTGGACGGACATGTACGAGGGCTTTGCCAAGACAGCCGAGGAGGAGGGCTTTCCGGAGCTGGCGGCCAAATTCCGCATGGTGGGCGCCATTGAGAAGCACCATGAGGAGCGCTACCGTGCCCTCTTAAAGAACGTGGAGACGGCGGAAGTATTTAAGAAGAGCGAGGTCAAGGTGTGGGAATGCCGCAACTGCGGCCATATCGTAGTCGGTACAGATGCGCCGGAGGTTTGTCCTGTCTGTGCCCATCCACAGGCATATTTTGAGGTACACGCAGAGAATTATTAAGTGGCCGGGGCCGTGAGGGATAGGCTCGGCCTGGCCGTATGAATTCCGGGAGGCTTTGGGTCTCCCGGAATTTTTCGTGGAGAGCATTGGAGGAAAATATGGCTGTATGTATTTATATGTAAGATGTGCGGAAGGCCTTTGCGTGAATGAGAGTGTGCGGTGTGTTTTCCTGTCTTATTTCCACACGGTGTCCTTGATTCCGATGTCTTCTCCCCGGAAGGTGATCGGACCGCCTTTTTTCTTCTGGGCCTCATAGTGCTTAAGGGCTTTGACGGCGGTGCTTCCTAAGAGGAAGATCACCAGGATGTTGATGATGGCCATGAAGCCCATGGTGATGTCCGCCAGGTTCCACATGAGGGAAAAGTCCGCCTGTGCACCCAGGAAGATCGCTACAACGCAGGTGATACGGAAAAGGTTTAAGAGGAGCCTGCTGTCTTTGATAAAAAGGATGTTGGACTCTGCGTAAAAGTAATTGCCGATCAGACTGCTGAAAGCAAAGGCGAAGATGGAAAAGGTGATGAAATGGATGCCCCAGTTTCCCACGTTGGCGCTGATGGCAGCCTGGACATAGGGGATACCGTCCATGACACCGCTCTGGCCTTCGGTGCCGGAGACAAGGAGCATCATGGCGGTGCTGGAACAGATCAGGAGGGTGTCGATGAACACGGAGATGACCTGTACCAATCCCTGTTTGACCGGATGATCCACTTCGGCGGAGGCGGAGGCGTTGGGAGCGCTTCCCATGCCGGCCTCGTTGGAGAAGAGTCCCCGCTTGATGCCGATGACGACGGCACTTCCAGCCAGTCCGCCGGCCATAGCCCGGAAGTCGAAAGCGTTTTCAAAAATCAGGGCGAACACATGGGGGAGTTCTCCCAGGTGGGTGAACATGGTGAAAAGACCGATCAGGATATAGATCACGGCCATGACAGGGACCAGCACAGAGGTGATGAAGCCGATCCGGTGAACGCCTCCCCAAATGACGAAGGCCGTTGCGACCGCCAGAAGGAGCCCGACGATCATCGGGACGTGAGTGGAGCTGTAGCCGGGAATGTAGTATTCCAGGGAGGAGGACATATTGAAGGACTGGAGGCCGTTGAAGCCGTAGGCGAAGCAGATGATGAGGGCGACAGAAAACAGGATGCCCAGCCACCGCTTGCCCAGGGCTTTTTGCATGTAGTAGGAGGGACCGCCACGAAAATGGTCTCCATCTTTGATTTTATAGATCTGTGCCAGGGTGCTTTCGATAAACGCCGAAGCCCCTCCGATGACGGCCATGAGCCACATCCAGAACACGGATCCCGGCCCGCCGGCGGCGATGGCAGTAGCGATGCCCGCGATGTTTCCGGTGCCCACACGGGAGGCGGTGGAGATCATCAGGGCCTGAAAGGAGGAGACTTTCTTTTCTCCGTTTTCTCCTTCGGGCGCCTTATCCAGCATGGACTTGATACCGTCTTTTAACAGGCGGAGCTGTACGCCCCTGGTGCGGACGGTGAAGTAGATGCCGACTCCCACCAGGAGGATCAGGAGGACATAGGTGTACATGGCGTCGTTGACTTTGGTCAAAAAATCGTTCATGGGACATCTCCTTTCGGGGTTCGGAATGTTTTGAAGCTTCCGAACAGTCATGCCTGTATTGTAGCATGAAGGAGACGGGTGGGGCAATGGGATTTTCGCATTTTAGGCGGCGGTACAGTGCTCAAAGAAGAGCCCCAGGGCGAACCAGAAGGGGGCAAAGTCCAGGCGGATCAGCCCGTTTACGTTGAGCCTTGCCTGGCTGTAATCCCAAGGGCAGCGTCCGGCTTTTCGGAGGAGCCAGCCGGTGCAGTATTCGGTCAGAAAGATCAATCCCGTGTAGATGCCGCCGCGGCAGACGGCGCTTTTTTGGAGAAGTTCGCTGTGGGCGCAGAGTTTTTGCCGGATGGGACCGATGGCGGCCGCCATACCGTAGATGGGAAACATATAGAGGGAGGTTTGCCCCATGAGCCGCTTGTCGTGATCCCTGGTTCTTGCGATCAGGCTGCTGTAGCATAGTTCGGCGGACCAGCCTGCAAGCCCGCATTTGATAAAATTGTTTTCCATGGTATCAGTATGGGTGGGGACGAGGGAATTTATGCCAGGTTTTGTGGAAATATTTCCACCTGTGCGGTTGAAGGTTTTCCATGTCTTCGTCAGGAAACGGCCAGTTTCGCAGACACGCCCCCTTTTTGATTTTGCTGCGCCGCCTATTGTCATCGAACCTGCTTCCATCAAAGCGGGTCAGCCGATTCGATGACGCTATACAAAGCACTAAAGCTCGAAAAGACCTCGCTAAGTGCTTTGCATGTATCGCACGTAAGCGACCAGACTGCGGTCGCTACGTGCTCATAACGATGCTCGCAAAATCTGCAAAATCTGCCTATCATCTGCTACAACTGGCTGTTCCCCAACGAAGACAGAATCCAATATTCCAACCGCACAGGAGGAAATATTGTGGATTGTCCTCGCCGGATTCCTGTGATAAGATGTGATAAGATAAGTAGGATGTGGCGCCAGGCTGTGGGAGATCAGGGGCGCAGGAATGAAGTGGTGATTTGGGCGGAGGAGGATCATGAATTTTACGGAAGCAGAAGCATATATCGAAGAAATTACACGGACGAAGAAAATATCCCTGGGCCTTTCTGTCATGGAAGAGCTTTTGAAGAGACTCGGGAACCCACAGGACGGGCTTTCCTTTATTCACATTGCGGGGACCAACGGGAAGGGCTCTACCCTGGCACTGATCGCTTCGGTGTGCCGGGCGGCGGGATACCGGGTGGGACGCTACAATTCCCCGTCGGTGTTTTCTTATTGTGAAAAGATTCAGGTGAACGACGAGAGCATTTCGGAGGAGGATGCGGCCAGGCTCATCGGTCGGGTGCGGCGGGTGAGTGAAGAGATGGAGGCGGAGGGGCTTTCCCACCCGACGGCCTTTGAGACGGAGACGGCGGTTTCGTTTTTGTATTTTAAGGAGAAGGGCTGTGATCTGGTGGCCCTGGAGACCGGGATGGGCGGAGAGGGGGACGCCACCAATGTGGTGAAGACCACGGTCTGCAGCGTGATTGCTTCTGTCAGCATGGATCACATGCAGTTTCTTGGGGATACGCTGGAGGAGATTGCCAGGGTCAAGGGCGGCATCATCAAGGAAGGACGGCCCACGGTTCTATGCGGCCAGGGGGAGACCGTGACGAAGGTCATCCGGGAAATTTGCGGCAGGAAGCGCTCGCCCCTCTCGATGTCCCGGCCGGAAATGGCGGAAATTTTGGAAACGGGACTTTCCGGAAGTCTTTTCGATTATAAGGGATTCCGGAAAATAAAAATCCCACTGGCCGGAAAATACCAGATAATTAACGCCTGCACGGCCCTTGAAGTGGTTGAAATTCTCCGGGATTTGGGCTATGATATTGGAGAGAATGCAGTTTATGAGGGGATGGCATCTGTGAGATGGCCGGGTCGGTTTGAAAAGCTTTCGGACAGGCCGGTGTTTCTCATCGACGGAGCCCACAATCCGGAGGCGGCCTGGCGGCTTAAGGATTCTCTGAACCTGTATTTCCCAAACAAAAGAATGATATATATAATGGGGATATTGGCAGATAAGGATTACCGAAAGATCGTAGAGATCACGGCGCCTTTGGCGGAACGGATCTATACGGTGACGCCGGAAAGTCCCAGGGCGCTCTCCGGGGAGGCGCTTTCGTCCTGGATCGAGGAACGGGCGGAAGCGATTGGATTTTGCGGGAGGGTGCAGGCGGAAAGCAGCATAAGAGAGGCGGTACGTGACGCCCTTTCCCAGGCGGGGGAGGACGGCGTGATCGTGGCCTTTGGCTCGCTTTCTTATCTGGGGGAGCTGTCAAAAGCCTTAAAGGAGAGTATCCATGATTGACAGAGAAAAAGTGGAAACGGCGGTGCGCCTTTTGCTGGAGGGTATCGGCGAGGATGTGAACAGGGAGGGGCTTTTGGGAACGCCCGACCGAATCGCCAGGATGTGTGAGGAGATTTACGGCGGTACGGACGAGGAGGTGGCGGTTCACCTTTCCAAAACTTTTCCTGCGGCGGGAAATGAGATCGTGCTGGAGAAGGACATTGCCCTTTATTCCATGTGCGAACATCACCTGCTTCCTTTTTATGGAAAGGCTCATGTGGCCTACGTGCCGGACGGCCGGGTGGTGGGCCTCAGCAAGCTGGCCCGCACGGTGGAGGCCTATGCCAGACGCCCCCAGATCCAGGAGCAGCTCACGGCCCAGATTGCCGATGCGCTGATGATGCATCTGAAACCGAAGGGCTCCATGGTGGTCATCGAGGCAGAGCATATGTGTATGACCATGCGGGGGATCAAAAAGCCGGGGGCAAAGACCATGACTTATGTCTGCAGGGGTGTTTTTAAGGAAGATGCGGCGCTCTGTGAAAGGGTGTTCGCCATGCTGCGTCAGGGATAAGGGAAAGGGCAGGAGGAATTTATGGAACGGGTAAACCGAATCATTCAGCACGAAGTATTTATCAGGGAGATGAAAAAGTTAAGCCGTCTGGAACGGGACCGGATGTATTGCCGCCACGACATTGACCACCTTTTGAATGTGGCGAGGCTGGCTTATATTGCCGTGTTGGAGGAGGGGCTTCCCATTCGGAAGGACGTGGTCTACGGGGCAGCTCTGCTTCATGACATTGGCAGAGCCAGCCAGTATGAGACGGGGATGCCCCACGATAAGGCGGGGGTTTTGATTGCGGAGACGGTCCTCACGGACTGCGGATTTGATGGAGAAGAATGTACCCAGATCCTGGAAGCCATAGGCGGCCACAGATCCAGGGAGGCGGCTGGAGACAGGCCTCTGGCGAAGGTTCTCTATGAGGCGGACAAGGGTTCCAGGGCTTGTTTTGCCTGCAGGGCGCAGGAATCCTGCAATTGGCCCATGGAGCGGAAGAACTATAGTGTGAAGCGGTGACAGGATGGAGGCGGAAGGTGAAGATCGGAAATCGGGATTTTGAGATCGGGAAGCATACGTACATCATGGGGATCCTCAATGTGACGCCGGATTCTTTTTCGGACGGGGGGAAGTGGAACCGGCTGGATGCGGCTCTTTCCCACGTGGAGGAGATGATAAGGGACGGTGCGGACATCATTGATGTCGGCGGGGAGTCCACCAGGCCCGGCTATGGGACCATTCTTCCGGACGAGGAGGAGATCGCCAGAGTGGTGCCGGTCATTGAGGCAGTGGGGGAGCGGTTTGACGTTCCCATTTCTGTGGACACGTATAAGAGCGGCGTGGCGGAGGCGGCCCTTCGGGCCGGGGCGGTCCTGGTCAATGATATCTGGGGCTGTAAATATGACGAGAACATGGCCCGGGTGATCGCTGAAACCGGGGCGGCCTGCTGTCTCATGCACAACCGAAAGGAGCCTGTGTATGAAAATTACCTGGAGGAGGTGAAGACGGACCTTCTCCGGTCGGCGGAGCTTGCGAGAGCGGCGGGGGTGGCGGAGGACAAGATCATTCTGGATCCGGGTATGGGTTTCGGGAAGACCTACGAGCACAACCTGATCCTGATGAACCGCCTGGAGATTTTGGACGAACTTGGCTACCCGGTGCTGCTTGGCACTTCCAGAAAGTCCATGATCGGTCTGACCCTGGATCTTCCCGCCACGGACCGGGTGGAGGGGACGCTGGTGACCACGGTTATGGGCGTGATGAAGGGCTGCGCCTTTGTGCGGGTTCATGACGTGAAGGAAAACGCCAGGGCCATCAAGATGACGGAGGCCATTCTGCAGGCATAGGGAGTGAACAAAAGGCGGTTCACCCATACCTGTTTACCCGATCAGGCGGGGCATGCAATGCCATAAATCGCACACGGCATGGAGGAAACGATGGACAGGATTACCATACAGAATCTGGAGGTATTCGCCAACCACGGCGTATTTCCGGAGGAAAACAAGCTGGGACAGAAGTTTCTGGTGAGCGCAGAGCTTCTTGGCGACACGAGAAAGGCGGGAGTGAGCGACGAGCTTAAGCATTCCATCCATTACGGACTGGTGGCGGAGGAGATCACCTCTTACATGAAAGCCCACACGAAAAAACTCATCGAGGCGGCGGCGGAGGAGCTGGCGGAGCACCTGCTGTTTACCTTTCCGCTCATGAAGGGCATTGTTTTGGAGATCAAGAAGCCCTGGGCGCCGGTGTGCCTGCCCCTGGAGACGGTTTCGGTGAAGATTGAGCGGAGCTGGCACAAGGCTTACGTGGCCTTCGGGTCCAACATGGGGGATCGGAGGGCCCACATCGAGGCGGGGATCCAGGTGCTTAAAGAGGAAAAGCGGATCCGTCTGGGCCGGATCTCGGACATGATTGTCACGGAGCCCTACGGCGGCGTGGAGCAGGAGGAGTTCTTAAACGGCTGTCTGGAGCTTGATACCCTCCTCACTCCCCATGAGCTTTTGGAGGTGCTTCACGAGGCGGAACGAAGGGAAAAACGGGAGCGGCTGATCCACTGGGGGCCAAGGACCCTGGATCTGGATCTGCTTTTTTATGGGAATGAAATTTTGGAGACGGAGGAGCTTGCAGTGCCCCACCCGGAGATTGAGAAGCGTCTCTTCGTGCTGGAGCCTTTGGCGCAGATCGCACCTTACAAGGTTCATCCGGTTTTAAATAAGCGGGTCAAAACGCTCCTGGAAGAGCTTTTGGAAAAGACGGCGGCGTGTGGAGGAAAGTGATGGATTTAAAGGAGATCAGGAACGAGATTGACGAGATTGACAAAAATCTGGTAGAGCTTTTTGAGAAGCGGATGGAGCTTTGCAGGGCGGTGGCGGAGTATAAGATTAAGACGGGGATGCAGGTCCTTGACCGGAAGCGGGAGACGGAAAAGCTGGCGGCTCTCTCGGAGCTGGCCGGGTCGGATTTTACCCGCTACGGGGTTCATGAGCTTTTTACCCAGATCATGTCCATGAGCCGCAAGCTCCAGTATGAACTTTTGGCCGACCACGGCGTGGTCACCGGGCTTCCCTTTGAGATGGTGCCGAACCTTCCCAAATCCAGGGCGAAGGTGGTGTACCAGGGCGTGGAGGGGGCCTACAGCCATGCGGCGGCCCTGCAGTTTTTCGGGGAGCGGGCAAAGCTTTTCAACGTGAAGACCTGGGACGACGCCATGAAGGCACTCTGCGCAGGGACGGCGGACTTTGCGGTGCTTCCCATTGAGAATTCTTCGGCGGGAAGTGTGGCGGACATCTATGACCTGCTGGTGAAATTTGACAATTATATTGTGGGAGAGACCTGCGTGAAGGTGGACCATGTGCTTTTGGGGCTTCCAGGGGCAGAGCTTTCTGATATTAAACTGGTATACTCCCATCCCCAGGGCCTTATGCAGTGCAGCACCTATCTGGACGAGCATAAGGAGTGGACCAGGCACAGCACGGGGAACACGGCCCTCTCCGCCAAGGAGGTGAAGGAGACCGGGGACAAAGCCCGGGCGGCCATTGCCAGTGAGATGGCGGGCAGGCTTT
This sequence comes from uncultured Lachnospiraceae bacterium, assembly GCA_910587905.1. Classification (GTDB taxonomy): domain Bacteria; phylum Bacillota; class Clostridia; order Lachnospirales; family Lachnospiraceae; genus Lientehia. The sequence goes on along the minus strand of CAJUOF010000053.1, from coordinate 3,770 downwards.
ACGGCTTAAAGGTTCTGGATGAGAATGTTATGAACCACAGGGGGAATACCACCCGGTTCATCGTGGTGGCCAGCAGGAAGCTCTATGAGGCTTCGGCCAACAAGCTGAGTGTCTGCTTTGAGACGAAGCATGAGAATGCGGCCCTCTACAACATGCTGTCCCATCTGACCTACAACGGGTTGAATATGTTAAAGCTGGAGTCCAGGCCCATTCTGGGGCGGCCCTGGGAGTTTCGCTTCTTCGTGGACTTCGAGGGCAACCTGGGGGATGCGGGGGTAAAGAATGCGCTCCGGGGGATTTTGGAGGAAGCCAATTATTTCCGGATTCTGGGGAATTACGTGTCCGGAATGAAATAACAGACAAAGGAATGAAGGCTGATGAAGATAAAAGAACTGATCCTGTACCGGGAGCCCGGGCACCCGGATATTTTGGAGGCCATGGCGGCGTTTATGGAGCAGGGGGCGGAGGCTCCCTTTGACCCTTACGAGACGGCCGGGAAACTGGTGGAGTTTTCGGCGGCCCACGGTTTTAAGGGGAATCTGTGGCATGACTTTCTGGCGTATGTTCTAGCTACAAATGAGAACGCTTTCAGCACGGCCTGCGAGATCCGGGGGGCGGTGGAGGGGACGGTCAATGCCCTGGCTCTCCATGATTTTTCCATCTTCCGGGAATGGTTTGAATATGATCTGGAGGATTTGGACGAATGTCTTGACGTCCGGGTGTTTGGCTTTTTAAAGGCTTATGAGAGCACCGGAACCCACAGCCAGGTTTTCAACCGCCGGATCCGGGACGACATCCAGGCCCTCTCGGAGTCCCTTTCTGCGGCGGATACCGACGGACAATGGCATTCCATCCTTACAGAATTTTACCGCCGGTTCGGCGTGGGGAAGTTCGGCCTTCATAAAGCCTTCCGGGTGGAGCACAGGAAGGGACGGGCCGAAATCGTTCCCATCAAAAATATTGAGCACGTCTATCTGGACGACCTGGTGGGATATGAGAGCCAGAAGAGAAAGCTCATCGAGAACACGGAGGCTTTCGTGGAAGGGCGAGAGGCCAACAACTGCCTGCTCTTTGGGGACAGCGGCACGGGGAAATCCTCCAGCATAAAAGCCATTCTCCACAAATATTATGATAAGGGCCTGCGGATGATCGAGATCTACAAGCATCAGTTCAAGGACCTCTCCGACGTGATCGCCCAGGTCAAGAACCGGAATTATAAATTTATCATCTACATGGACGATCTGTCCTTTGAAGAATTTGAGGTGGATTACAAATATTTAAAGGCCATCATCGAGGGGGGCCTGGAGGTGAAGCCGGGGAACGTGCTGATCTACGCCACATCCAACAGGAGGCACCTGATCCGGGAGAATTTCAGCGACAAGGAGGAGGTCCGGGAGGACATGCACCGCTCCGACACGGTCCAGGAAAAGCTGTCCCTCTCCTCCCGCTTCGGCGTCACCATCTATTTCGGAAGGCCGGAGCCGAAGGAGTTTAGGGCCATCGTTACGACCCTTGCGAAGCGGGCCGGGATCGATATGCCGGAGGAGGAGCTTCTCCTTTTGGCCAACAAGTGGGAACTTTCCCACGGCGGCATCTCCGGCCGCACGGCCGTGCAATTTATTACGTATCTTAAGGGAACGAGAAGGTAAAAACAAGGGGGTGTATCCATGGCGTCTGTTACGGCGTTTGCGGCGATCGACGTGGGCTCCTACGAGCTGGAGCTCACCATTTACGAGATCTCGCCCAAGAGGGGGATCGTCCAGTTGGAGCGGCTGAGAAAGGTCATCGGGCTGGGGAGGGATACCTACGAGAGGGGCATCATCAGCTATGAGCGGGTGGACGAGATGTGCAGGCTCCTGCACCGGTTCCAGCTGGTCATGGCAGAGTATCAGGTGGAGAATTACCGGGCCTACGGGACCAGCGCCATCCGGGAGGCGGAGAACCGGGAGGTGGTCCTGGACCAGATCCGGGTGCGCACCGGCATCGAGATCGACGTCCTCAGCAATTCGGAGCAGCGGTTCCTCTGCTACAAGGCCATTGCGGCCAAGGAGAATGAATTCAACAACATCATCCAGAAGGGGACGGCCATCGTGGAGGTGGGCTCCGGCAGCACCCAGATCTCCCTCTTTGACAAGGACGCCCTGGTGACGACCCAGAACCTGAAGCTGGGGGCCCTCAGGATCCACCAGATCCTGGCCCGGATCGGGGGGATGGCCGAGGACCGGAAAAGGCTGGCCCAGGAGCTCATTGACAATGAGATCACCGCCTTTAAGAAGCTGTTTTTGAAGGAACGGAACGTGAAGAACATCATTGCCACCGGCGTCTGTGCCATGTACCTGGGGAGGGGTGCCCATGCGGACAAGCAGAGGATCAGTGCCGAGGAGTTCATGGAGTTTTACGAGGATCTGCGGAACATGGGCGAGGACCAGATCGCCGAGAAGTACGACATCCCCTCGGAGTTTGTCTCCCTGGTGGTGCCGGGGGCCATGGTCTATAAGAGGCTCATCGACGCCACGGAGGCGGAGATGGTCTGGCTTCCGGGAGTGCGCTTAGGGGACGGCATCGTGGCGGAATTTGCGGAGCAGAAGAAGCTCATCCACTTTGCCCACGACTTTTCCAAGGACATCCTGGTGGCGGCCAGGAACATCGCCAAGCGCTACATGAGCGACCGGGATCATTCGGCCGTTCTGGAGAAGAACGTGTTAAACATTTTTGACGGCATGAAGAAATATCATGGCCTGGGGAAGCGGGAGCGGCTCCTTTTGCAGATCAGCGCCATTCTCCACGACTGCGGCAATTACATCAGCATGAAGACGCCGGGGGAGTGCGCCTACAACATCATTCTCTCCACGGAGATCATCGGCATGTCCCACAAGGAGCGGGTGATCATCGCCAACGTGGTGAAGTACAACACCATGGAGTTCGACTACACCACCGGGGACGTGAGCTTAAACAAGTCCATGCGGATCACCATCGCCAAGCTGACGGCGATCTTAAAGATCGGCAACGCCATGGACCGGAGCCAGAAGCAGAAGTTCAAGGACGTGCGCATTTCCGTCAAGGACCAGCAGATGTTTATCACCACCTCCTCGCCGGAGAGTATCCTGCTGGAGGAGGCGATGTTCAGTCACCGGGCGGATTTCTTTGAAGAGGTCTACGGCATCCGGCCGGTGCTCAAGAAAAAGAAGGGGGCGTGACCATGGGAGAAGAGAGGGATTTTCGGAAGGTCGAATATTTTGAAAACCGGGAGCTTTCCTGGCTCCAGTTTAACCACCGGGTCTTGAGCGAGGCCAGGGACAAGAACAACCTGCTGTTTGAGCGGTTAAAATTCTTATCCATCACCGCCTCCAACCTGGATGAATTTGTCATGGTGCGGGTGGCTTCCTTAAAGGACATGGTCCATGCGGATTACAAGGGGCGGGACATCGCCGGGATGACGGCCGGGGAGCAGCTTGAGGCCATCGGCCGGGGCATGCACGAGCTGGTGGACGTCCAGTATTCCACCTGGAACCGGTCGCTTTTGCCGCTCCTCAAGAAAGAGGGGATCGAGGTCATTTCCCATCATGAGCAGCTTGACGAAAAGCAGGCGGCCTTCGTGGACGACTACTTTGAGACGAATGTCTACCAGGTGGTGACGCCCATGGCCGTGGATTCCTCCAGGCCCTTTCCCCTGGTCCGCAACAAGAGCCTGAACATTGCGGCCCTGCTCAAAAAAAAGAAGGGCGGGGATAAGAAGGACGGGGACAAGAAGGAGGGCGAAAAAAAGGACG
>CAJUOF010000052.1 GCA_910587905.1 uncultured Lachnospiraceae bacterium | reverse complement strand
TCCCACAAGGGGACGGAGCGGTACATGGCGCCGGAGGTGTTCTTAAACCAGCCTTATGGGTCTTCGGTGGATATTTATTCTCTGGGGCTTGTGATGTACCGACTCTTAAACGGCGGGAGACTCCCTTTCCTGCCGCCGGCGCCGAAGCCCCTTTCCTTCGGGGATTACGAAAATGCACAGATCAGGCGGATGCAGGGGGTGCCCATCCCGCCGCCGGCGAAGGCGGACGCCGCTCTGACTTCGATCATCTTAAAGGCCTGTGCCTTCCGCTCGGCGGACCGGTTCCGGAGCGCGGCGGAGCTTGTGGAGGCATTGGTCACCTATCATCCGGACGGGGAGCCGTCGGCAGCTTTGGCAGAGCCGTCCGTCTGTCTTACGGAAAAGGAGCAAGACCAAAGCGACAGAGAAAACCGGAAAACGGACGGTGATACAGGGCGGGCTGCAGACGGACACGGCCATGATACGGGCCGGGAGCAAACCGTTGGCGGATGGAATAACAGCACAGGATCGGAGGGAACGATCGGCGGCTGGAAAGACGGCGCGGAACCGGAAGGAACGGTCGGCGGCTGGAAGGACGGCGCAGGGCCGGAAGGAACGGTCGGCGGTTGGAAGGACGGCGCGGAATCGAAAGGAACCGTCGGCGGCTGGAAGGACGGCGCAGGACTGAAAGGAACCGTCGGCGGCCATCATACGGATGGAGGACAGGCTTCATCGGGTAATTTTGACGATGAGTCCGCTTCCGGGAAACCGAGGAAGCTTTTGATGGCCGCAGGTGCAGGCTCTCTCCTGCTTTTGATCCTCTTTTTTGCGGTTGTGGTGATTCCCAAAATTCAGAACGGACAAAAAGAGAGTGTGAAAAGTACCCAGGCCCAGGCGAAAGAGGCCGGCTCAGAAACGCAGGAAGCGTCCAAATTGCAGGGAGAGCAGCAAAGCCAGGAGGATAATCGGCAGGAAACCCGGCAGACAGGGAAGCCTGCGGAGACGTCTGCGGCTTTGGCATTTGAAAACAAGCTGGGAAAGGCGGATCTCTTTTCGCCAGGGGAGCTGATCGTGGGAATGGATTGGGGGAAGGACGACAGTTCGTTTTTCACTTCCGGGGAGGAAACGTATGGAGTAGACGGCGCGGTCGTAAAAGCCCTGGGCGAGCTGTCCGGACTGAACGTCCTCACCTATCCCGCAACCTCCCAGTTCGTGGGAACATTCGGAAGGAACTATGACATTGCCGTCGCCGCGATCTCGAAGGATGAGCCGCCGGAGGCGATCGAGGAATATGCGGCGCTTTCGGAGCCTTATTATACGGAGTTCTATGCCCTTCTGGAATGCCAGGGAGCGGAGACAGGGTTCTCCTCTCTGGAGGAGGCGGCGGAGGCGATCATGAGGCGGACCGGTGATCCCCATGCGGTCATTATTTTGCCGGAGGACCGGATTCCGGAGCGGATCAAACAGATGGTGGAGGAGAAGGAAGGGCTCTATATTTACAGCGACGATCACGATATTTATGACTGCCTGGTCTTATTGAAAAGGGGGGATGTGGATGCCATCCTGCTTCCCTTCACGGAGTCGGCCGGTCTGGAAGCGGCCTTTCCGGATCAGTTTTGTGTAAGCTGCGTGGACGAATCCTGCCGGACGGATTACTGTATTGCGGTGGGAAAAGAGGATTCTGCGCTTTTGGAGGCGGTCAACGAGGTCGTTCCCCTGCTCAGGGAGCGGGAGCTTTTTGACCGGGAAGCCTACGCGGCGCACCTTCGGGAAAACGAGCTTCTGGTAATGACGGCAACGGAGACATTCCCTTCCGTCGATTCTGACGAAAACGTGAAGAAACAGTGGGAACCGGTGATCGAGACGGTCTCGTCAAAGGCGGATATCGGAGCCTGGCCGGGCACCCTTTCCTATGGCGGTTCTCTGGAACAGCTTGAAGAGGAGCTTTCCTCCTATGGGTTTGCCGCTTCCCTGTCTGATGGCAGTCTCGACGGAGAACTGGGATATGCTTCCATAAAGATCGAGGATCGGGGAGCAGGAAACAGATGGTTCTGTTTTTCCTTTGACTATAGCGGAACCACGGAGGGGGAGGAAGAGCTTAAGCGGCTGATCCCGGTTGACGGAGAGTATTTCGGAGGTTCTCTGTCGGATCTTTTGACGGCTTGGGGCATTACGCCGCAATTATTTTACACGGTAAGCCCCTCCTTAAGTATGACTTGGTGGGAGGATGACCGTGAGGAGCCTTCCTGGAGCATCAGACGGGACGCCATCGACGGACAGCGGTTGAATCTGTCCTTCAGCCAGGACGAATCTACTGCAAACGGGATTTCTGTCCGGGCGGACAAAGATCTGTCCGGTGAGGAAAAGATCTGTGAAATCTGGTTCAGCTATCAACGGTGAGAAAGCACAGAAAGGACAAGACCCATGGAATATATGACAGGTTCGAGGGTCCTGGACGGATGGGAGATCGTCCGTCCGATCGGGGCGGGTTCCTACGGAAAAGTATATGAGGTCAAAAAGACCAGCTACGGGGTGGAGACGGTCTCCGCGCTGAAGGTGATCCGCATCCCCGAATCTCCGGCGGAGGTAAGAAGCGCCCTCAACGACGGCATGGACGAACAGTCGGCGACCGGCTATTTCAAGGGATTTGTGGACGAGATCCTCCACGAGATCGCCATCATGTCGGCGGTGAAGAGCCATCCGGGTATAGTCAGCTATGAGGATCACCATCTGGAGGAGTATCCGGGGGAGATCCGCTGGGACATCCTGATCCGCATGGAGCTTCTGACGCCCCTGGAGCATTATCTCAGGGAGCAGGCCCGCCTTTCAGGGGGCGCCTCTTTTGGTGCGCTTTCCGTCATGGAGGTGGTCCGCCTGGGGCAGGAGATTGCGGACGCCCTGGCCTTCTGTCAGCGAAAGAACATCATCCACCGGGATGTGAAGCCGGAGAATATCTTTATCAGTGAGGCGGGCCGGTTCAAGCTGGGGGATTTCGGCGTGGCCAAAACTGCCGCCTCCAGAAGCACGGGCGGCTCCCACAAGGGGACGGAGCGGTACATGGCGCCGGAGGTATTCTTAAACCAGCCCTACGGCCCCACGGTGGATCTTTATTCCCTGGGGCTTGTGCTCTACCGGCTCTTAAACGGCGGCCGGCTTCCCTTCCTGCCGCCCGCACCGAAGCCCCTCTCCTTCGGGGACTATGAAAACGCACAGATCAGGCGGATGCAGGGCGCACCCATCCCCCCGCCGGCAAAGGCGGATGCCGCTCTGGCTTCCATCGTGTTAAAGGCCTGCGCCTTCCGCTCTGCG
>CAJUOF010000051.1 GCA_910587905.1 uncultured Lachnospiraceae bacterium | reverse complement strand
GTCGTTCCGAGTCGTCCTCCGGAAGCGGGGCCGTCGGCTCATCCAGAATCAGGATTTTACAGTTTTTGTTGAGGGCCTTTGCGATCTCCACCTGCTGCTGCTGGCCGATCCCCAGGTTGCCCACTCTCGTGGCCGGGTTCACTTTCAGATTCAGGCTGTCCAAAAGCTCCCTGGACCGTTTGTATTCGTAATCCCAGTTGATGCTGCCGTTCTGGCAGACCTCGTCGCCCAGGAAAATATTCTCGCACACGTTCATGGTCTGGATCAGGCCGAGCTCCTGATGGATGATGGCGATTCCGGCCGCCTCGCTCTGCTTGACCCCCTTGAACCTCACCTTTTCCCCGTTCAGGACGATGTCTCCCTTGTAATCCGTGTGCTCCCCGCTCAGGACCTTCATCAGTGTCGACTTGCCCGCCCCGTTTTCACCCACCAAGGCGTGCACTTCGCCTCTCCGGATGCCAAAGGTCACGTCATCCAGCGCCTTCACTCCGGGAAATTCCTTCGTGATATGGTTCATCTGCAAAATGTAATCTTCCATGTATGTAAGCGCCTCCCTTCCTCGGCCGGCTCCCCGCAGAACCCGGCCCGCTTTTTTGCTTTCTCATCCGTTTTCAATAATGCGGGGCTTCCCTCTTCCACGAAAGCCCCGCATGCCACGTCTCAAAAATGTTTATCCCACCAGGCCTGCAGCTTCCTACAGACCTCCTCCGGTGTTTTGACCGCCGGGTCAATCGTCCACATCACTTCATTTCCAAAATACCCGCCGTAGCCGTTCTCGTCCAGCTCCTTAAGCTTCGTCTCCAGATCCAGCTCTCCCTCGCCCGGGATCCTGTGCTCCCAGGACCCGGAGGGAAGCAGGCCGCCGTCCGTATAATGGACGTTCACGATTTTTTCCGCACCGCAGATGTCGTACACGTCCCGCACCGACTCCCCCGTCTGGGCCAGGCACATGAGGTCGATGGTGACCGCCATGTTGTCCCTGCCGCAGCCGCCGATCAGATCCATGACCTTTTTATGATCCGTGATGACCGTCAGGTTGCGGGTCGTCGCCTCAAAGGTGATGGTGACTCCCTCCGCTTCTGCAATGTCCGCCAGGCGGGCCATGGAATCCACGGAAAGCTTCCACGCCTCCTCCTCGTCCCCGTCCGCCAGGGCATAACCGGGGAACACCAGCACGTAGGGAGTTCCGATCACTCCCGCCGTGCGGATGGCGTTTTCATAATACCGGAAGGTCCGAAGCCTGGCCGCCGGGTTTTTCGCCGCCAGATTGACGGGATAGGCGCAGTTCTCCGGATTGATCTCCACCACGCTCAAGCCATGTGCGTCCAGCTTGTGCTTTAACACCTTCATGTCCTGGTACGTGGCGTCGTCCATGCAAAACTGCGGCTCCGCCCCGTAAAATTCCAGCTTGCCCGCCCCCATCCGTTCCAGGGCATCCAGGGCGTAATCCAGCGAATACCCCGCATAGGGAAAATTCGAATGGATAAACTGCTCTTTTTTCAGATTTTTAAATGCCATGGCATTATTCTCCGTAAATTTCCTCACGGGTGTAAACGCCCGCATCAATCACGTCGTCAATGTTGTCCTTGGTGATGACCTTGCCGGGATAGTTGAAGAACGGAATCTCCTCGCCCTCGCTGTTCGTCTCCTTGTATTCAAAGTCGTCCATGGTCAGGTCTCCCATGTAGTAATCAATGCAGGTGTTCATGAACTGCTCCGGATACTCGTTGCCGCTCTTGAGGATCGTGGAAACCTGGGTTCCCGCCGCAATCCTCTGGAGCGCCACCAGGTCACAGTCCATGCCGGTCACCAGGACCTTGCCTTCCATTCCCGCATCGGTGAGGGCCTGAATGGCTCCCCCCGCCAGACCGTCGTTCATGCACAGGACGGCCGCCAGCTCGTCGCCATAGGTGGCAATCCAGTTCTCCGTGTTGGACATGGCGATGGAGGGATCCCAGTTGGTCGCCCACTGCTCACCGACGATTTCAATGTCACAGTTTTTCTCTTCCAGGGTATCGTGCATGCCGTCGTGGAATTTCTGGATTCCCGTGCCGCCCGCCGGGTCGCCGTAGACGAAGGCCACTTTTCCGGAAAGGCCCATGTCGGCAACCGCCTCCGTGATCTGCTTGCCGATGGCGTATTCCTCGTTTCCGCCGGAAAACTGTGCGTAGCACTCGCCGCTGGTCGCCTCATAATAGCATACGAACACGCCTGCGTCCGCCGCCGCCTTCATGGCGTTGCTGACGGTTTCCTTCTCGTTGGAAGTCACGATCAGGATGTCGATCCCCTGGGAGACCAGGTTCTCAATCTGGTTCGCCTGCTTCATGGCGTCATACTCGGATACCTGGTAGATCATCTTGATCCCCTGCTCGTCGCAGACCTTCTGCATGATCTCCAGCTCCCTCACCCAGCGCTCCTCCTGGAAGGTCTTCCAGGACACGCCGATGACCAGGTCTTCTTTGGCTTTCTTTCCTTCCGTGCCGGCTGCGGCGGGAGTCTCCGCTCCTCCCTCCGTACCCTCTGCCTCGGTTACGGCTTCCGTCGCCGCCCCGGTCTCCGCTCCCGTCTCCGCCTTCGTGTCGTCAGCTCCGCCGCTTCCGCAGGCCGCCAGGCCGAGCACCATCGCTCCGGCCAGAATCATGGAAACCAGTCTTTTTTTCATCGTTACTTTTCCTCCTTATGGTCTTTTGGTGATTCTGCACAACTGTGTTTCAGTGTCTACTATAGATATACACCCTTTCTTCATATTTGTCAATCAATTTTTTATATTTTTTTGAATTAATTTTATGAATTCCTGTTTTTCCCCTTTATTCATCTCAATCTCTTGGGGATTTTTCCCTCGATTGATCTGCAAGCCCTCCCGGCAGGGAACAGCCGCTTGCAGCAGACGATAGGAAGATTTTACAGATTTTGCGAGCATCGTTATGAGCACTTAGCGACCGTAGTCTGATCGCTTACGTGCGATACATGCAAAGCACTTAGCGAGGTCTTTTCGAGCTCTAGTGCTTTGTATAGCGTCATCGGATCGGCCGACCCGGTTTGATGGAGGCCGGTCCGATGGCAATAGGCGGCGCAGCAAAATCAAAAAAGAGGGCGTGTCTGCGAAAGCGGCTGCTCCCTGCCGGAGACATAGAAAGCCTTCAACCGCACAGGTGGAAACAATTTCATGCGAAGGATTCGATATAATACTAATATCTGAGAATAATTTTATTTTTTCCTTGATTTTCTCAATAAGTATTGTATAATAGTCTTATAAATATTAATCATTTTACATTATTTGTACGATGATTTCAAAGGTAATTTTAGGAAACAAAACATAGACAGGAGATTCTATCATGTGCAGCAAACAGACAAATGCAGAAACTTTAAAGGAAAGCATCGTCGAACTGATCATCAAGCATCTGAAATCCGGGGAGAAGCTTCCCTCGGAGAAAGAAATGATGCAGGCCTTCAACGTGAGCCGCACCAGCCTTCGGGAAGTCCTGTCCGCCTATGAGGCCAACGGCATCCTGGAGTCCCGGCAGGGGAGCGGCTATTACGTGCAGACTCCCAACATCAGCAAGCAGATTTTAAACACCTGGTCCATCCTGCTCCACGCCACTCCGAACCTGTTTCTGGACCTTCTGGACATCCGACGGATCCTGGAGATCCACTCCCTCCCCAGGGCCATCGAGCGCATCCGCACCGAGCAGCTCCAGAATTTGAGCCAGCAGGTGGAGGCCATGAAGGCCAAGGCCCGGCAGGGAGAGGCCTTCGTGGCGGAAGACCGCCAGTTTCACCGGATTCTTTTCGAGAGCACCAACAACATCTTCCTGGAGCAGCTTCTCACCACCTTCTGGGATCTGTTCGAACAATTCGAGGTCTACAAGCAGCACGACAACCTGATCGAGGTGGCCGGACAGCACGAGGAGATTTTGAAAGCCTTTGCCAAGCAGGATCTCGCCCTCCTGGACGAGCTCTTCCAGGAACAGTTCAACGATTCCCGCTACCAGGTGATGAAGTCCCTGCTGAACCTGTGAGCGGGCGGCATTTACCACAAAAAACTGCCGCACCATAGATGATCACTCATCTATGATGCGGCAGCCATTTCTTCGTCGGGAGTCTATACCCTAAAAATTTTCCTGGAGCTGTTAGCCCCTTTCTTCTTTGCCGGGAGTCTATACCCAAAGTTCTGTAAGTGGAGTTACTAACTCCGTTCTTATTTTTATTATACCATATCTTTTTCAAAAAGCAATAGGACAAATTTTACAATCCTAAAGACCGCCTAAATATAATTTCAATACCATCCGCTATGTACTTCTGTTCCAAAGAATAATCCACACTCGACAGTATGTCCTTGATCTGTTTTTCTAATTCAAAAATGGACACGGAATTATCATCGGACGATTTTTCCAATGCTAATACATGATATGCAATATCCTTCGCTTTCTCCACACATTCCTGCTCATATGCGGTCTTTAGTAACTGAATTTTGCTGTCCTGATCTATGGAATATACCAATTCTCTTACAGCAAGCACTAATAATTCATAAAATTTATCTTGTGGAAACCGTGCCTCATGGACTGTCCCGCCTTCTTTCAAAGAAATAAAACGGCTGGCATTTACCGTCCGTACCTGATTAAAAACAGCGTATGTATGATTGCTTCTCAAAGAGACAGGAAGTGACGTCACCTGTCCTATATGAATTTTATTTATGCCATTACCATTACTGGCGCTTGTCAGCGGCATAACAATAAATGTAGACTTGTCATTATTCTTCTTCAGCACAACTGCCAAATGCTTTCCGTCAAATTCACAATCTCTTACAGGGTCAAAAATCACATTGTATATATATCCAATCTTAATATCACTCGCCCGCATGATTATCCCCTTTCGACATTTTTCTTATTATACCATCGTGTCCCGATAACCGCAACATACTCTTTTTGTCAGTCAAAACCTGCCGCAGGGCGGATGCAGACATCCGCCCTGCGGCAGGTTTATTTTAATCCTCGTTTTTAATAACGGTTATTTTCTCTCGTTGAAGGCATACCGGAACACAATGGACTTTAACTGGGTCACCTCGTCCATGACCTTGGACAGGGACTCCCGGCTGTTGCCGCTCATCTTCTTGCCGCCGCCGAAGGGGAGCTCCGCCGCCCGGAAGTTGCCGGAGCCGTTGATGGCGATATGGCCCGTCTTCAGCCGCTTCGCCGTCTGCAGGCAGGTATAGATGTCCTTGGAGAACAGCCCGCCGCCCAGGCCGTAGTGGGACTGGTTGGCAATGGCCACCGCCTCGTCCACCGTGTCGAAGCCGATGACCGGCCACACGGGGCCAAAGACCTCCATGTCCTTTGCGATATCCATGTCCGGCGTCACGTCCGTCAGGATCGTGGGCTCATAGAAGGCGCCGTCCCGCTTTCCGCCCCTCGCCAGCTTCGCCCCCTGGGAGAGGGTCAGATTCACCTGCTCCTCCACCTTTTTGGCGGCCCGCTCCCCGATCATGGGACCCATGTTGACCTTCGGATCCATGGGATCGCCGATGACCAGCTTGTCAAGCTCCGCAGAGAGCCGCTTCACGAACTCTTCCTTTAAAGAGTTGTGGATGAGGAACCGCTTGGAGCCGGTGCAGCACTGGCGGTTGTTTCTCGCCTGATCCTCCGCCTCCTTGATGGCCAGGTCCATGTCCGCGTCCGCAAACACGATAAAGGGATCATTTCCGCCCAGCTCAAACTTGTAATCGGTCAGGTTCTTTGCCGCCGTGGCCGCAATGCTAAGGCCCGCCTCCGTGCTTCCGGTAAAGTTCACGCAGGCGATCCTGGGATCGCCGGAGAGCAAGTCTCCCACCACGGAGCCTTTTCCGGTCAGGCACTGGGCCACTCCCGCCGGAAGCCCCGCCTCGTGGAGCATCTCGTGGAGAACCAGAAGGGTCATGGGATCGTAGGAGGGTGCCTTCACCACGATGGTATTTCCCGCCGCCAGGGCCGCCGCCGTCTTGAAGGCCCAGATGGCTGGAGGGAAATTGTAGGGGATGATGCAGGCCAGGGTGCCCAGAGGCTCATGGATTGTAATCTGCAGATCGTCGTCATAGCCCGGTTCCGTGCCGATTGGCATGGTGCTTCCATAATAATGAAGGGCCACGTCGCAGGCTCCCCGGTACACATAGGCCACGGAATCCAGTTCCCACACCGCCTCTTTCATGTAGGGTTTTCCCGCTTCTTTCGCAAGAATCTCCCCCAGCTCAAGCCGCCGCTCCATGACCAGGTCGGCAAACCTGCGCAGGATGACGCACCGCTCCCGCACCGGAAGGGCCGCCCACGCCTCCTGGGCCGCCACGGCCCCGTCCACCGCTCTGGCCACATCCTCCGCCGTGGCCGAGGGCACGGTGTCAATCACCGTGAGATTTGCGGGATTTACCACATTCTGGACGTTTCTGTCAGAAGAATCCGTCTTTGTTCCGTTGATGATCATCTGCATAATAAATTCCTCCTTTTCTTCATATCGGCACTATCTGTGAGAAGCCAGATACTCCTCCACCTGCCGCTTATTTTTAATGGCTCCGTTGGCCCCGTACCGGCCGATGGCGATGGCGGCGGCCGCAGAGCCGAAATACAGTGCTTCCTCAAGCTCCATCCCGTCGGCCAGGCCCGTGATGAAGCCGGCCACGAAATTGTCCCCGCCGCCCAGCGTGTCCACCACCTTCTCCGCTATGGTCCCCACCCGCAGGGTCCGCCCCCCTGCGCTGGCAAAGACGCCCTTGTCCCCCATTTTGAGGACCACGTTTTTCACGCCCCGCCGGTGGAATTCCTCCGCAATCTCCTCCGGCGCATCCTTCCCCGTAAAATAGGAGGCTTCATGGAGGCTGGGCACCAGGTAGTCAATCTGTCTCATGGCTCCCGCAATGTCTTCCAGGGACATCTGCGACTGGTCCAGAACCATGTCCGCCACGGTGATGGCTCCCGCCTCTTTGGCTTTTGTAAAAAGTCCGGTCAAATCCTCGTCCCTCTGTCCTCTGCTCCAGAAAAGGCTTGCCACGGAGACTACCTTTGCCCCGGCAAAGTCGATGTCAAACACCTCGGTGCCGTAGCGCATGTTTCCGGCGGCCCCGTCCCGAAGGGTCATGCAGCCGTGCTCCCCGCTGGCCCCCACGGTCACCACCGTAGCCGTGGTGGCATGCTCTTTATCTTTGACGATTCCGTCTGTCCCAATGCCGCATCTGTCCACAATCCCCAGAAAGGCATTTCCCAGGGCGTCCTCCCCGATCACGGTGTAGAGCCTCACGTCATTTTCCATGGCCGCAAGGGCGATGGCCTCGTTGACCGCATCCCCGCCCGCATACATGTTGATGGTCTCGGCAAACTGGGTCATCCCGTCCGGCGTCCTGTCCGGACCGTTTTTGACAATGATGTCCACCACCGCATTGCCGACACATATGATCTTGTTCATCCTGCATTCCCTCCTGTCCACAAACTGTTCCGGTTCCCGGTCCGGCCCTCATTTCAGGAAAACGATGATTCAAGCAACGTTTCCTTAATCTTCTGCGATCTTCAGCACCGCCTTCACCATGGACTCCTTCTCGTTGATGCAGGCCTCAAAAGCCTCCATGGCGTCATCCAGCGGATAGGTCCTGGAAATAATCTCTTTTACGGGAATCCTCCCTGCGGAAATCGCCTCCAGGCAGGTGGGATACACGTTGCGGTAGCGGAAATTGGACAGGAGGGTCAGCTCCTTGTCGCACATCCTCTGCAGGTTCAGGGAAGTCTCGCCGACCACGTTCCCCACCAGCATGATCGTGCCGCCCTTCTTGCAGATGTAGATGGCGGACTCGGCCGTGTGGCGGTTCCCCGCCGTCTCGAACACGAAATCCGGTCCGATCCCGTCATAATATTGGAGAATTTCCTTCACCGCATCCTTGCCGGAGGTGTTGACGGCACGGGTGGCCCCAAGCTCCAGAGCCTTGTTCAGACGGATGTCAAAGAGATCCACCGCCGTGATGTCCGTGATGCCGGCGGCCTTCAACGACATGACCGTCACCAGGCCGATGCAGCCCGTTCCCAGGACCACCGCCGACTGCCCCACCTGGATGCCGGAGCGGACCACCGCATTCATGCCCACCGCCAGAGGCTCCACCAGCGCCCCCTCCATGGTGGAAACATTCTCCGGAAGCTTAAAGCAAAGCTCCGCCGGGTGGGTCACATATTCCCGCATGGCTCCTTTTGTCGGCGGCGCCGAGAGGAATTCCATATTTTTGCACAGGTTGTATTTCCCCTTTTTACACCACTCGCATTTCCCACAGAAGGTTCCCGGTTCCACGCAGACCCGATCGCCCACCTCTAAGTCTGCCACGCCCTCCGCCGTTTCAACCACGATCCCCGCAAATTCGTGGCCGACAATAAACGGATAGATATCCGGATAAAAGGCTTCCTCCAGATTCATATAATGATGAACGTCCGACCCGCAGATCCCGCAGTATTCCACCTTCACCTTCACATAGCCCGGCTTTAACTTTGGCATGTCGGAATCCATCACCTTCACATTTCTCTTGTCCAATATGTACACCGCTTTGTTTACCATCCGCACCGTCCCCTTTCTTTTTCTTGCTTGTGCTTTCATCATATCCCATTTCCCCCAATTGGTCAACCTTTTTTCCGATTAATTTTCATTTTTATCCTATGTATTTTTGTATAAATTTATTTTTTATTGACTTATTTGGCGTTTTTTCACAAAATCATCGAATTTCTTGTTGCCATTTCCCTTTCCTTCTGTTATAATTCATCTCATCTTCATCTGGATTCTTTAGACTTCCCACAAACAAATTTCAAAAGGAGAGAGCATTATGAAAATGCTGATCAGTGGACATTGGGTGGATTCTTCCAACGGGCAGACCCTCGACGTGGTCAATCCCTACGACGGAGCCGTGATCGACACGGTCCCCGCCGCAGCGAGGGAAGACGTGGACAAGGCCATTTCCGAAGCCGTCTCCGCCCAGAGGATATGGAACCGGATCATCATCCGGGAGCGGGCAAAAATCCTGCGGAAATTTCTGGAGCTTTTAACCAGGGACAGAGACGACCTGGCAAGAACCATTACCCTGGAGACGGGAAAGCCGGTCTTTGACTCCTACGGAGAGATCGATTCCGTGTATATGACTTTTGAGAGCGCCATCGAGATCGTCAAGCACCATTATGGAAAATCCATGCCCATGGGCATCGAGGGCGGTTACGACGATGACCTTCAGGTGACGGTACACGAGCCCCTCGGCGTCATCGCCTGCATCGTCCCCTTCAATTTCCCGGCCGCCCTCTGGGCCTTCAAAGCCGGTCCCGCCCTCATGGCCGGAAACGCCATCGTGGTAAAGCCCGCCACCTCCAATCCCCTCACCGTCCTAAAGCTGATGGGGCTTCTGGCGGAAGCCGGAGTCACGCCGGGGGCGGCCCAGTGCGTTACCGGACGGGGCTCCTCGGTCGGAAACTGGATCTCTGAAAATCCCGCCGTGGCCCAGATCAATCTGACCGGCGGCGTGAACGCAGGGAAAGAGATCGCCAGACGGGCGGCCGAGAATCTGACGGACTACAAGTTCGAGCTGGGCGGCAACGACCCTCTGATCATCTGCGCCGACTGCGACATGGACCTGGCCGTCAACGAGGCCGGCGACAAGACCAGGAACGCCGGACAGTGCTGTTCCGGAGCCAAGCGCTTCATCGTCCACGAGTCCGTCAAGGATGAATTCATGAACCGCCTGATCGAGGAGCGGTTAAAGACGGTAAAGGAAGGGGATCTGATGGATCCGGACACCGACTTCGGCGTGCTGATCAGCGAAGAAGCCGCCAAAGAAGTGGAGCGCCAGGTAGAGCTCACCGTCTCCCAAGGCGCCAGGCTTGTCTACGGCGGCGTGAGAAGGGGCGCTTACTACATGCCCACCGTCCTCGACGGCTGCACGAAAGAAATGGATGTCTGCAAAAATATGGAGATCTTCGGCCCGCTTTTCCCGATTTTCACCTTCAAGACCCTGGACGAGGCCATCGAAATCGCCGAAGCTTCCGATTACGGCTTAAGCTCTGGCGTGATCGCGAACAATCTGGCAGACGCCATGAAGGTGGCGGCCTCCCTCAGGACCGGCATGGTCGCCGTCAACGGCTCCGGCGGCTTCCGGGCCCAGGAGCTTCCCTTCGGCGGCGGCAAGAAAATGAGCGGCAACAGCCGGGAATGCATGTCCTCCGTCCTTGAGGAGGTCACCCAGGAAAAATCCATCATCTTCCGCTACGCCATGAAAAAATACAACCAGGCAAAATAACAGAACCAGGACGATTCACATTACAATAAAACGAGGTAGATCATGAAAACTTTGTACTATTCCAAGCCCCTCCGGGAAAACGCTTCCATCTGCGACATGCCATATCCCGTCTGCGGGCCCCACGACGTCATCGTCAAAGTTATGAGCTGCAGCATCTGTCACGGAGTGGAGGCGGACCATGACGTTCCCGGCGGCAGCGGATGCTCCGCCTACCCGCTGATTCCCGGCCACGAATTTGCCGGTTACGTCCATGAAATCGGCAGTGCGGTGACCACCTTTCGGGTGGGGGACCGGGTGACCGCAGACAACACCGTCACCTGCGGTGTCTGCCATTACTGCAAAAAAGGCGACCTGATCCATTGTCCCGACAAGAAGAACCTCGGCAACAAAGCCGACGGCGGATTTGCAGAATACGTAAAGGTATCGGAAGGCAAGGTGGTAAGGCTCCCGGATCACGTCACCTTCAACGAAGGCTGCCTCTCGGAGCCGGTGGCCTGCTGCATGCACTCCATGGACCAGATGAACATCCGCTACGGCGACGACGTGCTGGTCCTGGGCGCCGGCCCCATGGGCATGATCCTTGCCATGCTGGCTTCCCACACCGGCGCCGCCCACGTGGTGGTCTGCGCCCCCTCCGCCGGAAAGCTCAAAAAACTGGAGGAGCTTGACCTTGAGACCGTCCTCATGGACCGG
>CAJUOF010000050.1 GCA_910587905.1 uncultured Lachnospiraceae bacterium | reverse complement strand
GATACGTGAACCGTACCACGCTCCACTCTTCCGGTGGCAACGGTGCCGCGGCCGGTGATGGAGAAGATGTCCTCGATGGGCATCAGGAACGGCTTGTCAGTGTCACGTTCCGGATCGGGAATATAATCGTCAACCGTGCTCATGAGCTCCATGATCTTGTCGCCCCACTCGCTGGAAGGATCTTCCAGAGCCTTGAGGGCGGAACCCTTCACGATCGGGCAGTCATTGAAATCATACTCCTCAAGCTGCTCGGTCACTTCCATCTCGACCAGCTCGATCAGCTCTTCGTCGTCGACCATGTCGCACTTGTTCAGGAATACGACGATATAAGGCACGCCCACCTGACGGGACAGAAGGATGTGCTCCTTGGTCTGAGCCATCACGCCGTCGGTGGCGGCAACTACCAGGATCGCGCCGTCCATCTGAGCGGCACCGGTGATCATGTTCTTTACATAGTCGGCATGTCCGGGGCAGTCCACGTGCGCATAGTGTCTCTTCTCCGTCTCATACTCTACGTGAGCGGTGGAGATGGTGATTCCACGCTCTCTCTCCTCGGGAGCTTTATCGATGTTGTCGAAATCCGTCGCGGTGTTTCCGGCAACTCTCTCAGCAAGAACCTTGGTGATCGCCGCGGTCAGGGTCGTCTTACCGTGATCTACGTGGCCGATCGTACCAATGTTACAATGGGGTTTCGTTCTTTCAAATTTAGCCTTAGCCATTTTAAAAGTCCTCCTTAATTTTGCCCTGGCGGGCTTCTCTCTTTTTATTTACGTTTCCAGGTTTCACAACTGAGTACAATTATATTGCAAAACCGCAGGTTTTTCAAGCCTTATTTGCCTCTTTCGGCAAGAACTTTTTCCTGAACGCTCTTCGGCACCTGCTCGTATTTCTCAAAGAACATGGAGTAGGCTGCCCGGCCCTGGGTCTTGGAACGAAGGTCCGTGGCATAGCCGAACATCTCGGAAAGGGGCACGAATCCCTTGATCAGTTTGGAACCGTTGACATCCTCGAATGCCTCGATGCGTCCGCGGCGGGAATTGATGTCGCCGATGACGTCGCCCATATAATCCTCGGGAGTCGTGACTTCCACTCTCATGATGGGCTCAAGGAGCACCGCACCGCCCTTGTTCATGGCATCCTTGAAGGCCATGGAACCTGCGATCTTGAAGGCCATCTCGGAGGAGTCGACCTCGTGGTAGGAGCCGTCGAACACGGTGGCCTTGATGCCTAACACCTCGAAGCCTCCCAGGATTCCGGACTTGGAAGCCTCCTGGATGCCTGCGTCCACCGCAGGAATGTATTCCTTGGGGATGGCGCCGCCCACCACCTCGGAGGCAAACTCGTAGGTCTTCTCCGCATTGGCGTCCATGGGCTCGAAGCGTACCTTACAGTGTCCGTACTGGCCGCGGCCGCCGGACTGCTTCGCGTACTTGCTGTCCACCTCAACCGTCTTGGTGAAGGTCTCTTTATAGGCAACCTGGGGCTTGCCGACGTTGGCTTCCACCTTGAACTCACGCAGGAGTCTGTCCACGATGATCTCCAGATGGAGCTCGCCCATGCCGGCGATGATGGTCTGTCCTGTTTCTTTATTGGTAGATACCCGGAAAGTCGGGTCTTCTTCCGCAAGCTTTGCCAGGGCCTCGCCCATCTTATCCTGTCCGGCCTTGGTCTTGGGCTCGATGGCAATGTCGATGACCGGCTCCGGGAACTCCATGGACTCTAAGATCACCGGATGCTGCTCGTCGCAGATGGTGTCGCCGGTGGTCGTCAGCTTGAAGCCCACCGCAGCGGCGATGTCGCCGGAGTAGACCTTGTCAAGCTCTGCCCTCTTGTTGGCGTGCATCTGAAGGATGCGGCCCACACGCTCTTTCTTGCCCTTGGTGGCGTTGAGCACGTAGGAACCGGCGTTCATGGTGCCGGAGTAGACGCGGAAGAAGGCCAGTTTTCCCACGAAGGGATCTGCCATGATCTTGAATGCCAGAGCGGAGAAAGGCTCCTCGTCGGAGGAATGACGCTCGATCTCGTTGCCCTCCATGTCCGTTCCCTTGATAGAAGGGATGTCGGTGGGTGCCGGCATGTATTCTACCACGGCATCCAGAAGCTTCTGTACGCCCTTGTTCCGGTAGGCGGTTCCGCAGAGAACCGGGATGATCTCGACGGAGATGGTCGCTTTCCTGAGAGCCGCCTTGAGGCTCTCCGTGGAGGGCTCCGCACCGTCCAGGTACTCCATCATCAGGTCGTCGTCCGTCTCGCAGATGGCTTCCACCATGGCGGTCCGGTACTCCTCTGCCTCGTCTTTCATGTCTTCGGGAATCTCGGTGATGGAAATATCCTCACCCTTCTCATCGTTATAGATGTAAGCCTGCATCTCAAACAGGTCGATGATCCCCTTAAAGTCGTCTTCTTTTCCGATGGGGAGCTGGACCGGCACCGCATTGTGTCCGAGGCGGGTCTTGATCATCTCCACCGCATTGTAAAAGTTTGCACCCGTGATATCCATCTTGTTGATGAATGCCATACGGGGTACGTTATACTTGTCTGCCTGGCGCCATACAGTTTCTGACTGAGGTTCTACACCGCCCTTTGCGCAGAATACGCCTACTGCGCCGTCCAATACGCGCAGGGAACGCTCTACTTCCACGGTGAAGTCCACATGTCCGGGAGTGTCGATGATGTTAATACGATGCTCCAGTGCACCCGGCATGGGTTTGGTCTCTTTTTCCAGTGTCCAGTGGCAGGTGGTAGCGGCGGAAGTGATGGTGATGCCTCGCTCCTGCTCCTGCTCCATCCAGTCCATGGTAGCCGTGCCCTCGTGGGTGTCGCCGATCTTATAGTTCACGCCTGTGTAATACAGGATACGCTCTGTAAGAGTGGTCTTACCCGCATCGATATGAGCCATGATACCAATGTTCCTGGTCCTCTCCAATGGATATTCTCTTCCAGCCAAGGGATTTTCCTCCTTTTAGAATCTGTAATGCGCAAATGCCTTGTTGGCTTCTGCCATCTTGTGCATGTCTTCTTTTCTCTTTACGGCTGCGCCCGTGTTGTTGGCGGCATCCATAAGCTCGTTGGCCAGTCTGTCCTTCTGGGTCTTCTCGCCTCTCTTGCGGGAGAAGAGCACCAGCCAGCGAAGAGCCAGGGCCTGACGTCTCTCCGGCTTCACCTCGATGGGCACCTGGTAGGTGGCTCCGCCGATCCTCTTCGCCTTGACTTCCAGGACGGGCATGATGTTGTTCATGGCTGCCTCAAAAATTTCCAGGGCAGGCTTTCCGGACTTCTCTTCCACCTGCTCGAACGCTCCGTATACGATCTTCTGCGCAACACCCTTCTTGCCGTCCAGCATGATGTTGTTGATCAGCTTCGTGACGACCTTGTTGTTGTAAAGCGGGTCTGCTAACACATCTCTTTTTTGGGTATGTCCTTTACGCGGCACGTTACTTCCCTCCTTAATTATGATTACATTAAATCGTCGGTACTCACACGCTTGGTATGTTCGCGCCCGGCTGTGAACTCTATTTCATTCCTTGATTACAGGGGAAAAATATGCTTACATTCCGTGCACTAGTACAAACTTGACCTTATTTCTTCGGTCTCTTGGCGCCGTATTTGGAACGGGCCTGACGCCTGTTGGCAACGCCCGCGGTATCCAGGGTGCCCCTGACGATGTGGTATCTCGTACCGGGCAGGTCCTTGACACGGCCGCCGCGGATCAGGACGACGCTGTGCTCCTGAAGGTTGTGGCCTTCGCCGGGGATGTAGCTGGTCACCTCGATCCCGTTGGAAAGACGTACTCTGGCGATCTTTCTCAGTGCGGAGTTAGGCTTCTTGGGGGTAGCCGTCTTGACCGCGGTGCATACGCCTCTCTTCTGAGGGGCCGCCTCGTCGGTGGCTCTCTTCTTTAAGGAATTGTATCCCTTTAACAAAGCGGGAGCCGTAGCTTTCTTCACGGATGTCTGTCTACCCTTTCTCACTAACTGGTTGAATGTGGGCATGTTTTTCACCTCCTGTAATATTTGGTAAAGTTCTGTTTTCACGCACCAAAAACAACATGGTTTTTGCACACGCCATATCATTATATATAGGAAGGGGCCGGATGTCAAGTAAAATTTAAGAAATGACGAAAGAAAATCGGCTCTTTTCGGAGGGTTGTCCTCGAAAGTCCCGAACCCTTCCTATCGTCCGCCGGGGAACGCTGCCGTGGCTTTCTAAACAAGTCTTACAAAAAAGAGCCGATTTTCTTTCTGACTTTCTCTCGGCCTGCGGGAGCGTGGAGAATCTCAGCGCAGTCTCGGGGCCTCGTAGCGGCCCATGGTGCGAAGGCACCTGGAGAGCTGCTGACGCCGCTCTTCTAACGGACCCGGCGGGATCTCCAGGTCCACTGCCATGGCCATACTGTCGATCATCTCGTCGGTCAGCTCTTTCTTGAGGGAGTCGAGGAGTGCAGCCTTGGCTTCGTAGCTCCTGGCATCCAGAAATTCCAGAAAACGCGGGCTAATCCTGCCGTCTTCCACTGCATTTTCTGCAGAAGCTCCTTTTCCGCTTCCGGAAGGCCTCTCACATTCGGAGAACATCCCCTGTGCCTTCCTCGCGTCCTCCTGGCTTTCTCGCCAGGCCGCTGCCATGGACTGACGGCTTGCCGTCTTTCGACCGCCTTCCCGTTCTGTCTCTTTTCCGGAAAGCTCCGAAGTACTGATCCTCTCAAAGCGGTATTTCTGGACTGCCTCCGGATATTTTTCTTTATCTACTTTGTCCACAAATATGGAAAGGGGCCTGACATAAACCTTGAATTCCCGGTAGAGTGCCTGGTACACCACCATGGCCTCCCCCGTCTCCGAATGCTCCGCAACGGCTATGATCTGGTAAACTCCTTTTTTGAAATGTCGGTAAAATTCTCCCGGCTTCGGTACTCGTTCTGTCATTCTTTCCCGTCTCCTCTCCCAGCGTTTTTTGTTCTCACAAAAATCACGCCAACTAAAAATATCTTTTCTATTTTAACCGAATCCGTCCCTCCCGTCAATGCAGACGCCGTCAGTTTCCATATTTTGCATTCTGCCGGAATGCCCCAAATTTCTTCTTGCGCCCTTGCACCATAAAAAATGGACGCCGGAGCCTTTTTCCTACTCCGGCGTCTTTCCGCCTGTTTCAAAGTTTCATAATCCTGTCTCACCAGACAACATTATCAAGCATAAGTCTCTACTTTCCCTCTGCCTCCTCCACGTCTTCCTCCGTAATCTTTAAAGTTCCGATTACCAAAAGCACATTGACCACCGCAAGGGCCGCACCCGTATAGAACACCGGCTTGATGCTCCCCGTAAGCCCCACGAACACACCGACGATGGCCACGAAGATCGTCGCGCCGCCGGTGGAGGAAAACTGGTACATACCCTGGGCTGCCGCAATGTCCTCCTTCGCAAGGCCGTACTGGAGGTAAGGCGTCAGGCAGGTCTGGGCGATGGAATTTCCGACGCCCCCGACGGCGGAGCCGATCCAGACAATGATCATCGGGGAATCCGGCTGCAGGATGCTGAAACAGCCGAGGGCGATCAGGATGCAGACCACCGACAGGATCATCATCGGCCGGATGTTCTTCACAAAGTTCTTCGCAAGGATTCCTCCCATGAACAGGCCGCAGATCATCAGCATGATCGTCATCGGCACCGTGGAGGTGGATCCCATGGTCGCCGACTTCTG
>CAJUOF010000049.1 GCA_910587905.1 uncultured Lachnospiraceae bacterium | reverse complement strand
CGGTTAAGACACCGCCCTTTCACGGCGGTAACAGGGGTTCAAATCCCCTTGGAGTCATGTTACAATTTTATATGGCGACATAGCCAAGTGGTAAGGCAAAGGTCTGCAACACCTCTATCGCCGGTTCAAATCCGGCTGTCGCCTCTTATAAAACCTCGGAAATGTAGATTTTCGGGGTTTTATCTATGCACAGGGGCGCAAGAAGAAATTAGCCGCCTAGCGGCATGCGCCCCGCGCAGCGAGTAGGGAATAAAAGTTCTTCCCTACTCGATTAATACGCGAAAAGTGATTTTCTGCCATGCAGAAAGAGATTTCGGGAGTTCTGACTTTTTTATGATCAGTTGAAATATTATAGAAACAAGTAGGGGAAAAGAACTCTCCCCTACTTGTTTTCTTGTACATCCGTTTACGGCATGGCAGCGATGACGTCGTCCATGGCCTCGAAGGTTTTTTGCTGAGGGCGGTTGAGGAAGGCGTGTACCATTCCTTTGTAGAGGCGGAAGTCCACCTCGTTGCCCTGGTCTTTGAGCTTGGCGGCGAACATCAGCTCCTGGTCCAGGAGGGGGTCGCATTCTGCCGCAAGGAAGCAGGTGGGAGGAAGGCCCGTGAGGTCGTCTGCAAAGAGCGGCGACACGTAGGGGAGTTTTGCTTCCTCCGGGTCGTTCAGATACGGGATCTGGATCCCGGCTTCGCTGTTCATGGCGAGGAAGTATTCTCCGTTTCCGTAGCGCTTTTCCGATTCGGTGCGATAGCCGAGGTTGAAGGCGGCTGCCGGGAAAAAGAGAAACTGTTTTGCGATCTTGGGGCCGTTTTCATTGCGGGAGCGCAGGCAGACGGCGGCGGACAGATTTCCGCCGGCGGAGTCGCCGCACAGACAGAGGTTTTCCGGGACGCCGCCGTACTGTTGGCAGTGTTCTGCGGCCCAGACCACGGTGTTGTAGCAGTCGTTGAAGCCCTTGGGGTAGCGGTGCTCCGGGGCGAGACGGTAATCGGGGGCGATGACCAGCACGTTTCCGTATTTGGCGAAATAGCGGTGGACGTAGTCGTAGACATCCACGTTGTTCATCGTCCAGCCGCCGCCGTGGAAGAATACCATGGTCTTGAAGGGGCCTTCTCCTTCCGGCTTGTAGATGCGGACGGGGAGGTCGTAGTCGTCGGAACGGATGAATATATTTTCCGTGGGGATGCTCATGATCTTGGGGAAACAGAAGACCTTTCTCCATTTCTCCGTCAGGAGGGTGATCGTCTCAAAATTCTGCCAGATGCGGCTCTCCGTGGGATGCTCCAGGTCGAGGTCCACGCCGACGTCGCTTCCCACGTCGATGATTGCGTCCGGGGCGGCTTCCCCGTACTCCGGTTCAAATAACTTCCGATAATAATCAGCCATTGTGTGATCCTTTCATTCTATAGGTGTTTCAGGTAATTGCGAGTCTCAAAAATCTGTCGAACATTTTGGCAATATTTCCGGGAAAAGCCCTCTGCGCCGTGGAGGCAAGACCAGAGAAGGCAGGAGGGCCCATGCCCGAGTGTCTTCTGCGGTTCTGGGCTTGCCGGAACGGTTGGCGCTGCAGGTTTTGGACGGACATATTGACAGAATGTTCCTGCAATTTTTCGGCTTCGCAATTACCTGTGTCAGTTGTTTTTAAGCCAGATGTCTTTTCAGGGTGGCGCGGACGGCTCCGGGCCCGGTGATCTCTTCGAGGAAGAGGACTTCGACCTTCTGGCCCACGCCGGCCTCGTAGAGGTCGCTGCCGAAGATCTCTGTGTTTGAGAGGATGCGGTGGACCTGGTCTGTCAGCTTGTCGGGACTGCCCAGGGGCACCTCCGTCACGATGCGGTGGAGTTCCTCGGCCAGCGGGTCGGGGGCCAGGGTAAAGGCGTTCCCTTCGTCGTCGACGGCGTAGAAGTAGCGCAGCCATCCGGCCAGTGCCAGGGGGATCGCCTCCAGCATGTCGGCGGTGCCAAATTCCGCCGCATAGGAGCGGATGGTCTCGCCGAAGCGGACGCCGACGCCCTGGGAGGAGTCGGTGCAGATGCGGGCCGTGCTGTCTCCCAGGTATTTGTTGGGCATCCGCTTCTTGATCACCTCGTCCAGAAATTCCCTGGCGGAGAAGATTCCGGGGTCGATGACGCGGGGCAGTCCCTCCACGTATCCTACGTTGTGGGCCAGCACCTTGAGCTCTTCATCGTCCATCAGGTCGGCGAAGTATTCATAGCCGAGGAGCATTCCGTAGGGGGCCAGGGCCGTGTGGATGGGGTTTAAGCAGGCGGTGACCTTCATCCGCTCGGACTTGTTCACGGTCTCCCGATCTGTCATGTACACGCCGGCCTTCTCCAGGGGAGGACGCCCGTTGGGGAAACGATCCTCGATCACCAGGTATCCGGGCGCCTCGGAATTGACAAAGGGAGCGATGTAGGTGTTTTTGGAGGTCACGAGGATGTCCATGCCCTCCACGCCGTCCTTCGCGAGCCCCTCGGCCACAAAGTCGGCGGGTCGGGGGGTGATCTTGTCGATCATGGTCCAGGGGAAGGAGACTTTTTCCTCATCCTGGATATAGGAGAGGAAGTCCCCGGTCACGAAGCCTTTTTTCTGCCATTCTTCGGCGACGGTGAGCACGGAGGTGCGCAGGAGCGCTCCGTTGTGGGAACAGTTGTCCATGGAGACCAGGGCGAGAGGGGCCGCTCCCGCCTGAAAACGTGCGAGCAGCATGGCCGCCACCACGGCCATGGCCCCGGTAGGGGCGGAAGGGCCGTTTTCCATATCCTTTCGGACATAGCCGAGATAATTGCCGTCGGTGCCCCGCAGTCCGTAGCCCTTCTCCGTGATGGTGAAGGAGACCATCTGGAGACCGGGATCCCGGAAGATTTCTTTCATGCGGGCCCAGCTCGCTTCGTCGGCGCTGTCGGCCTTGACGCACTCGGCCAGGGAACCGAGGACCTGTTTTTTCATGGAGCCGTCTTCGTACAGGGTGACGGCCAGGCAGAGGTTGTCGCAGGGGGCATAAATTTTGTCCGCAATGTCGTAGTCGAAGGTCTCGGCACAGACGATCCCCGTGTCCAGAAGTCCCTGGGAGATCAGCCGGTCTGCGATCCCGCCGAGAAAGATCCGGAAAATATTGCCGATCCCGAAGTGGACCCAGCGGGGAGAGGTTTTGGTCCTCTCCTGCAGGGCGGTTACATCGTAGGAGGGCAGCTCGATTCCGGCGTCCTCCCAGACTTTTTTGTTCTTTAAATCTTTGATAGATAGTTTCATGATCGTTTCGCCTCTCTTGCTTCTTCCAGCTTTTTCTTTTTCATGTTGTTCCGGCGGTTGAGCTGATAGACGTCATAGCCGATGGCTGCCAACAGGATCAGGCCGCGGACCACATACTGATAGTAGATGTTGATGCCGGCCAGCTGCATGCCGTTGGTGAGCAGTGCAATGCAGAGGATACCTGCAAATACGCCGGACAGTTTTCCTTCGCCGCCCCGGATGGAGACGCCGCCCAGGAAGATACCGGTCATGACGCTGAACTCGGTGCCGACGCCGACGGTGGAGACGGCGGAACCCAAGCGGCCGATCAGAAGCACCACTGCGATGCCGATGAACAGGCCCTCGATGACGGCGATCATGTAGCGCATTTTGTTGATATTGATGCCGGCCAGGCGGGCTGCCTCCGGATTGCCGCCCAGAGCATAGACATAGCGGCCGAAATAGGTTTTGTTCAGTACAAAGCTCATGATCAAAAAGAGCACTACCATAATAATAACAGCGATCGGGATGGAATTAAAGAGGTATTTTTGTCCCAGGAACTTGAAGCTGTCGGGCAGGTTGTTGATGGTCTTGGACTCTGAGATGATGTAGGTCGCTCCCTGGAAGATGGTCATCGTGGCGATGGTGACGACCAGCAGCGTCAGGTTCAGCTTGATGGAGAGGAAAGTGTTTAAAAGCTCGATGGCGATGGTCAGGAGGATCATAATGGGAATGACCACCAGGGTGGGAAGTCCCGCATCCATCAGAAGCTTTGCGCCGACGATGCCGATGGTGGACATGACGTATCCCACGGAGAGGTCCATGCCGCTGCTCATCATCACGAAGGTGATGCCGGTCGCCGCAATTAACAGGTAAGCGTTCTGGGATAACAGGTTCATGATGTTGCGGAAGCTGAAGAAGTTTTCGGAGAAAATGCCGAAAAATACGACCAGGATCAGGAGTACGAACCAGGCGACGTTATCGCTGATCAGTTTGCCGATGTCAAATTTCTTTTTATTTTCCATTGTCTTTTCCTTTCTTAATTGGACGATGCCAGTTCCATGACTGCGATCTGGGAGAACTCCGCTTTTTCAATCTCCCCGGCGATGGCGCCCTCGTTCAGCACGACGATGCGGTCGCTCATGCCTAAAAGTTCCTCCATGTCGGAGGAGATCATCAGGATGGAGATCCCCTGCTTGGTCAGATCGTTCATGAGACGGTAGATCTCCTGCTTGGCCCCCACGTCGATCCCCCGGGTCGGCTCGTCAAAGATGATGACCTTGGTCTGGGTCGCCAGCACCTTGGCCACGACCACCTTCTGCTGGTTGCCCCCGGAGAGGTTTTTGACCAGCTGGTGAGGGCTGGGGGTGGCAATCTTCATCTCGCCAATGTAGCGCTTGCTGATCTCGTCCATTTTTCCGGTGTCCACGACGCTGTTTTTCGAGATCTTCCTCAGGCACTGGACGACCACGTTCCAGTCGATGGGGAAGTCGATGAACACGCCCTCGGTCTTTCGGTCCTCCGGGATCAGGCCGATCCCCTTTTCGATGGCGTCCGCCGGAGAGCTTAAGCGGACGGGTTCTCCGAATAAGAGCATTTCGCCCCGTTCGATGGGCACGGCTCCGTAGATCATCTTGGCCAGCTCCGTCCGCCCGCAGCCCACAAGGCCGCCCAGGCCCAGGATTTCTCCTCTATGTAATTTCAGGTCAATGCCCACGTCGCCGTTTCCGTAGACGTTCTTTAACTCCAGGACCACCTCGTCGGAGACGGGGATGCGCTCCGGGTAGGTCTCGTTCAACTCACGGCCGACCATCAGCTTGATCAGGGTATGCCGGTCGAGGTCCTCGATCTTTCTGGTCTCGATGGTGTGTCCGTCCCGCATGACCGTCACGGAATCGCAGATCTCGAAGAGCTCCTCCAGTCGGTGGGAGACGTAGACGATGGCGAGGCCGTCCTTTTTCAGGGCACGGACGATCTCGAACATGACCTTGGTTTCCGAGACGGAGAGGGAGGCGCTGGGCTCGTCCATGAACAGGACCTTCACGTCCTTGGAGATCGCCTTGGCGATCTCCACCAACTGCATCTGTGCGGTGGAGAGGCTGCCCACCGGGGCGGTCGTGTCGATCTCCACGCCGAAGCGGTCAAAGATCTCCCGGGCCTTCCGGTTCATCTCTTTAAAATCCACTTTGAATTTACTGCCGATCCGCTCCCCCAGGAAGATATTTTCGGCCACTGTCATGGAGGGGATCAGGTTGAACTCCTGATAGATCACGGAAATCCCCTGCTTGATCGCCTCCGTCGGGGCGATGGAGGTGTATTCCCTGCCGTCTATGATCAGCTTGCCTTCGTCGAAGGGGATGGCGCCGGCGATGGATTTGATGATGGTGGATTTGCCTGCGCCGTTCTCACCGATCAGGCCGCGGATCTCGCCGAGCTCGATCTCAAAGCTCACCTGGTCGAGGGCCACGACGCCGGGATATCTTTTGGTCAGGTTTTCTACTTTTAATATGGACAAAATATCACCGTCCTTTCTTTATTATAAGGGTATTATCAGGCAATTGCGAAACGTGGAATTGTCAGAATCCTTCCCATGTTTTGCAGTTTCGCAATTGCCTATTGGCTTGGTCTCGATAAGCGTTTCCCCTGCGCCTTTCTTTGCTCGCAGGGGAAACTTTTCGGGTCTGTCAAATGTTTTAGTCGTTTCGGATGGTCTGTGTGGTCATGGCAGGTTTAGTTCAGGATGTACTGTTCATAGTCGGCCATGTTGGTGGTGTCGATCTTGTAGATGTCCTGGTACAGGATCTTGCCGTCCACCAGATCACCCGCGTCATAGTCTTTCATCGCGCAGTCGTACATCAGCTGTCCAACGGCCAGGTTTGTGGTCACGATTCCCCGCAGGCAGCTTTCCCCGTCGGCGGAGCGGCCGAGAAGTTCAAAGGAGGCGGTGGAGTGGTCGACGGTGAAGATGCCGATCTCATCGGTGTTCAGGTTCATCGCGTCCTTGTTCTTCTGAACTGCTTCCTCGGCGATGGTGGCCTGGGTGTCGGTGAAGCAGAGGATGGCGTTGATGTCGGGATGCTTCTGAAGCAGGATCTCCACGTTCTGTGCGGTCTCGGTGGCGAAGTTGGAGGCGTTGTGGTCGTAGCTCTCGCAGACGACGGCCTT
Source organism: uncultured Lachnospiraceae bacterium (assembly GCA_910587905.1). Classification (GTDB taxonomy): domain Bacteria; phylum Bacillota; class Clostridia; order Lachnospirales; family Lachnospiraceae; genus Lientehia. The sequence goes on along the minus strand of CAJUOF010000049.1, from coordinate 4,813 downwards.
GGGATTGTAGTCGGCGATCTCGTTGAACACGTCGCAGCGCTCCGCAAACTGTTCCGTGGACCAGAGACCCAGGACGCCCACCTTGACGCTGCCGTCCTCGGCGTCGGGGAAGGTGGCGTCGATCCAGTCGGAGGCCATCTCGTTTACGCCTGCGCCCAGGTCATGCATGGAAACGCTGATGCCCACGTCGAAGCTGTCCGTGTCGGAGGGCATCTGGTCGACGATGACCACGTGGATGCCGGCGTCCCTGGCCCGCTTCATGGCGTCGGCGCAGATTTCGGGATCCACCGGGTAGACTAAGATGGCGTCCACACCGGAGGTCACCAGGTTGTCGATGTTGGTGACCTGGGTGTTGGCGTCGCTGTCTGCGGAGAGGGTGGTCAGTTCCACGTCGGGATTGGCGTCGCAGGCGTTCTGGACCTCGGCCATCACCTTCATGCAGAATTCGGTGTTGCTGACTCCCATGGAGAGGCCGATGCGGTATTTTTCTCCGTCTGCCTTGGTCTCGCCCTCCGCAGCGGCAGCGGCAGTGGTGCCGGCATCTTCGGCCTTTGTCTCGGCGGCCCCGGTGGTGCCGGAAGCGGGCTCCGTGGACCCTGAGTCCCCGCTTCCGCAGGCGGCCATGGACAAAAGCAGTCCGGTTGCTACAAATGTCGCAACAGCTTTTTTCAACAGATTTCTTTTTTTCATAACAATCTCCTTTTTCATGTTCGTCAGAGATCCGGATCGGATCTGGTGGATACGGGACTGAGGTTCCTGCGAAATTGCCGGCTCTGCAAAACCTCTTTTCACAAACACTTAGCGTAATTACTTTTTGAAAACTGTTTTCTGTTTGTGGCTTTAGGATATACCATTCTCATACGTTTGTCAATATGTTTAATAAAAATTTTCAAAAAAACTTTTCATTGTGGATTTTTCCGATAAAATTTTTGCAGTGAAAGGGAAAGAGTAAAAAAAACGACTGTCTGCCGGAAAACAGACAACCGTTTTTGTGCACAAAGATGCGGAGAAAAACTTGGATTTTGTGTATCAGGTCTCGAAATGGTCGAGAAAGTCCTGGACCAGATAGAGGGCGGCCCCGCGGGCCGCTGGATAGTCGGTGATGTATTCCAGGGTGATGGTCTGCTCCGGGATGTCGAAGTCCGTCTGGCGGCGGATCTTTTCTTCGATGACCTTGAGATCCTCCGGGACCATGTATTTGCGGAGGAGGCCGCCCAGAATGATGTCCACATCCATCGTCATCAGGACGTTGTGCAGAAGGAGCGCCAGATAGTCCAGGTATTCGTCCCACATGTTTTGGACCTGTGCATCCTGGCCGCGGAGACGGCGGAAGAATTCCTCTGTCGGCAGTCCGGACATCTTGCGCAGGCCGTAGGCGCCGCAATAGCTCTCGGCACATCCATCCTGGCCGCAGTAGCATTTGCGGCCGCCGCGCACCAGATTCACATGTTCGAGAAGCTGGCCCCGGCCGTGGTTGCCCCGGTACAGGCTGCCGTTGATGATGGAAGCGCTGCCCAGATAATCATTCAGGAAGATGTAGCTGGAATCCCGCAGATTTGGCCGGTGAAAGCTCTCGGCAAAGGCGGCGGTCTCACTGTCATGCATCAGGATGCAGGGCCTTCCGATGTAGGCGGAGAGCTGGTCGGAGGAGAGCCCGTAATTGTTTAGGATCCGACCATAGACCAGCTTTTTGTGACCGTAATCGGCGACGCCCTGGGTGGCGGCCGCGATCCCCAGAAGCCGTTCCTCGGGGTATCCGGCCAAGTCTATAAAATCGGCAATGAAACGGCCGATCTTTCGAAAATAGGCTTCGTCATTGGAATAAGGCTCTTTGAGAACCTCGCAGGAAAGGACCTCCCCATACAGGTCGAGCAATACGGCGGTAACCTGGCCGGCAAGGATCTGTACGCCCACGGCGACCCGCGCCGCCGGAGTACACTGTAAGACCATGGGCTTTCGGCCGCCGGTGGACTTATAGTGTCCCGCGATGCGGACAAAGCCTTCCTCCTGCAGTTCGTTCAGGTTCTGGTTGACGGTAGGCAGGCTCTGTCCCACGCTGGCCGCAAGCTCCTGCTTGGAGCATTCCCTATGCTGATAAATATATAGATACGTATTGCGCTTGTTTAATTTCCGAATTTCCGGAGTCACTGCCATTTGCCTATCCCACCTTCTGCAAGCAATTTTTTAAAAGTCATCAGGAAAAGTCGTTGTAATAAGCATACTTGCTTGTGTATTTTCTGTCAAGGCTTTCATTCCGGGCTGGGGAAAGATCAGCTTTCAAAGGGGAAACGGAATTCTGTCAGGCCGAATTCGTCCCGCATCTGGATGAATTCCTTCTGGACGGCGGCCGTCACGGGAACTCCTTTGTCCTTCCGCTCCATCCATATCTCGTATTCCTTTTCGCCCGCCGTGTAGATGCGGGACTGGCCAGGCGCTTTTTCGGAGGCCCTGAGCTGCCTTAAGATGTCGCCGCAGGTCTTTTTGAAGGTTTCGGCCCCCAGGAAGGCTTCCGTGTCGATGGCCATAAAGAAATGACCCAGGTGATAAGGACGGAGGTTCCCGTCCTCGTCCTTGCCGTCCAGGGCTTTTAAGAAGAGGCCGGACTGGAGGGCCGCGGACAGGATCTCCACGACCGTGGCATAGCCGTAACCCTTGTAGCCGGCGAAGAGCTCGCCGAGACCGCCCAGGGGGGCCAGCGCCGCCTTCTGGCTGCGGATGTCTTTTAAGATCTGTTTGCTGTCGGTCAGTTCCGCGCCGTCCCTCCCGATGACCATGCCGGCCGGAACGTCATGGCCGATGCGGGCGTAGTACTCGATCTTTCCGTTCTGGATGATGGAGGTGGCGCAGTCCAGCACGAAGGGGAAAGCCTCGTCGGTGGGAATGCCAAAGGTCAGAGGATTGGTGCCCAGCATGTTCTCCACGCCGAAGGTGGGGGCGATGGAGGGGCGGGCGTTGGTGCCGGTGATGCCGATCATGTTTTCTTTGGTCGCCATGGTGGCCCAGTATCCGGCGATGCCGTAATGCGAAGAATTTCGCACGGCGGCCATGCCCATGCCGTATTTGCGGGCCTTTTCAATGCACAGTTCCATGGCTTTTTTGCTGGCGACCATGCCCATGCCGTCGCCGGCGTCCAGGACCGCGGTGGTGGGAGTTTCTTTCAAAAGCGTGATGTTTGTGACCGGATTCAGGATTCCCGCCCGGATGCGGTCCACATAGATGGGCTTGAAACGATTGCAGCCATGACTCTCGATGCCCCGGCGGTCGCTCTCCAAAAGTACGTCGGAGCAGAGCCTGGCATCCGGTTCCGGAACTCCCAGCTTCACAAAGACTGCGGTCATAAAATCGTCTGCAAGCTGCCAGGGAATGTAGGGTCTTGTGTCTTTTTCCATGATCATTCCTCCTGCTATTAAATTAGAACTTAATGCAATCTTTTAATTATAACACTAAAATGAATATTTTGTCAATTCCAAGGAGAAACCAGGACATGAGGGTTATTAAGAATTGGCCGGTGTATAGAGTCTTTTACGATCAAGTTGTCAAACGCAAAGATTGCATTCTGTTGAATTATCCAAAATTTAACCAAATAAATAGGGGCTGTTGAAAATTTTGTAGACAATTATACGACTTTATGCACAAGAAAAGAGGGGAAAAAGAAAAATATTATTGACAAGTTAGCCAAAATTATATAAGATATTAAAAGCGCAACAATAAAGTTTTTCAATGCTCATGAGTAATCCGGATAAACTAGTAAAACGGAGGTGTAGCAGTGGCGAATGAAAATGTATTAGTGATGTCAAACATCGAAAAGAGGTTTGGCGGCGTACATGCCCTGAAAGGTGTAAACTTCAATTTGCGCAAAGGAGAAGTTCACATATTGATGGGAGAAAACGGAGCCGGAAAATCGACACTGATGAAGATTCTTGACGGTCTGTACAAAGCTGACGAGGGGACCGTCGAGATCGATGGCCGGCAGGTGGTGGTTGATTCTCCGCTTCACGCAAGAGCGCTGGGCGTATCCATGATCCATCAGGAGTTGTCTATGTGTGAAAACATGACGATCGCGGAGAATATTTTCCGCGGAGAAGAGATGGGTACATATGGATTTGTAAATTTTAAAGAGATGTACCAGAAGGCGCAGCAGATTTTGGATGATATGCATCTGAATCTGAATGCTCATACTAAGGTAGGAGATCTGTCGATTGCACAGCAGCAGATGGTTGAGATCGCAGGCGCGGTTTCCCACAACGCCAAGATTGTGATCATGGACGAGCCGACTTCTTCCCTGACTGAGGTGGAGATCGTGGAGCTGTTCAAGATTGTTGCAAATTTGAAGGCGGCGGGGACCGGCATCATCTATATCTCTCACCGTATGAACGAGACCTTCGAAATCGGCGACCGGATCACGATCATGCGTGACGGTACTTATATTGATACACTGAATGTGGCAGAGACCACAGAGGATCAGATCATTGAGATGATGGTCGGACGTGCCATCGCCGAGGTCTATGAGGGAGAGCGGGCCGAGGGCGGCGAGGTGATCCTGGATGTGCAGAATTTTACCAATAAGAAGCTGAAAAGCTGTTCTTTCCAGCTCCGAAGAGGCGAGATCCTCGGATTCTCCGGACTGGTAGGCGCAGGGCGCACGGAGCTTATGAGAGCAATTTTCGCTCTGGATAAGCTGGAATCGGGGACTATGACCCTCTTTGGCAAACAGGTTTCCTTTAAAACGGTGCAGGATGCCATCGATGCGGGAATCGGTATGGTTCCGGAGGACAGGCGTGGATGCGGCCTGGTGCTGGGACATAGTGTGGGG
>CAJUOF010000048.1 GCA_910587905.1 uncultured Lachnospiraceae bacterium | reverse complement strand
GGCGGACTGCCTGTGGTCGAAGGAGGCCTGTGAGGAATGTGACGCCATTTTCCTGCCGGGGGGTATGCCCGGGACCACCCATCTGTCGGAGCACGGAGAGCTTGGCGAGATGCTTCTTAAATTTAAAGAGGAGGGGAAGATGCTGGCGGCCATTTGTGCGGCGCCCAGCGTCCTCGGGAAATATCATTGCCTGGAGGGGAAGCGGGCCACCTGTTATCCCGGCTGGGAGGACAAACTCCTCGGGGCAGAGCACACGGGAGAGGGCGTGGTCCGGGACGGGAACGTGGTCACCGGGCGGGGCCTGGGCTTCGCCGTCGACGAGGGGCTGGAGCTCCTTAAAGTGTTGGTGAGCGAGGAGGTCTCCGCCGATGTGCGGGAGGCCATCCAGCATCCGTGACGGACGGGAGCGGTTTGGGGTAAGTGAACGTTTCGGACGGAAATGATTTCGGAAGGCGGCTCTCCGCGGGATGGGGGCAGCCTTCCTTTCGTCTCCCTGAATTGTTTGCGGCCTGTAAATGAGAAAATGGGTGACATTTTGAGGGGATGCTTTATAAACTATTAAGGAGGATTTTGGGAAGGCAGGTGCTTAAGTGGATGAAAATAAAACGATGAAGAAAAAGCTCATCATTCAGTCATTCGCACCGTTATTTTTGATACTTGCAATCAAAAATTTAACATGGGAGATGATTCCGCCGGTTGTAAAACTGGCAGAATGTCTGAGAAAACGGGAATGGAACGTCTTTCTCCGCATTCCCTTCCACGCAATGTTTCTGACATACGTCTTAGAAATGATATGTGTGGTCTGGGTCGTGTATGCGTTGACCAGCATTCGCTCTTTTATGAATTTGCAGACGGCCAATTTCAGAAGTCAGGGGGAGAAACTGGCCGGTGTATATAAAATTTCAGATTCTGGAGTTACTTTTTTTATGACCTACGTTTTGCCGATGGTTTTAGATGATGTTGGAACGTTAAGGGGATTTACGGTATTTGTTCTTTTGATGGTCATGCTGTGTGCGTTGATGTGGAGGACGAATCTTTACTACCAAAATCCCGTGTTGACAATATTGGGCTACGACGTCGTTTCATTTAAATTCAGGGATACACAGCTTAGCAGCTTTGCCCAAAAAGAATGCATCGGGATCACAAGAGGGAAATTAGGTGATGAAAGCGTGATCAAACGACAATATATTGCAGATAACGTATTCCTGATTTATGAAGACAATGTAGAAAATGCGGATAGATAACGAGATGCCTGGGTACAGGGGGATGATGGCTTATGCTAAAAGAACGGATCACGGAAAAAATCAAGGAAGTGCTTCGGGGCGGCTACGGCTTTGACGTATATATTGCCATGAAAGACGGGGAAGAACGGATCAAGAGATTTGTTTTGGAAGAGGGAAGGCCAACGGAGCACGATGGCTTTAAAGACCGGATCAGGAACAGCATCGTGGATGCGATAAATGAAAAATTTTTATCGGAGGACAGGCAATATGTCACGGAAGACGCCCTGGCAGATGAGCAGGACAGGATTTTTGTGATTGGGCAAAGCCAGGATTACGCCCCGTTCTCGTATTTGGAGACGCCGGATGAGGATATTCAGAATTTCAGCCTGGATGATAAGGGAAAAGCGGATGCGGTCTTGTTCAAATTCATCAGGTGGCTGGATGGAGAGGCGGTGGTTTTGTGGGCGTATCAGAAAATCCAGCCGTCGGCGATTCCCAATAAACAGAAAAGACACTTTCAGATAAAGGCCAAATCGTCGGAGAGGCCGGACGTGTTTGAGGAAATGAGAGATCAGATGTTCATGATCACGCAGACCGTGGACGTTTTGATATTGGGGAATGAAATGATTACGGGCAATGTGAAATTGCTGGAACGTCATTTTGGATTGGAAGGGTTCATACGTGCCTCTGCCGCTCGTGCGGTCCATACGATCAAGACGGTTCATCTGGTAAATAATGTGGAAAAGCTGCAGGAATATGTGCGGAGCCCAAATAAAAAGTATGCGAGAAATATGATGACAATACATAAGTATCCGGTTTCCGGAATGTCGAAGGAGGCCCTGCTTACCAAATTGAGAACGGTAGAACGATGGAAAAATGTATTTGAATTGCAGGGGGAGGGGATTCGGCTGCGGAATTTTTCGGATGTAGAGCAGCTGATTGATTTATTTATCGAACGCTACACAAAATCTGAGATTACGGATCAGGAATATGACACGAAGGTGAAAGAAAGAGCAGTGCCCAGAAGTGCGGAATGACAGGGGGCTCAGAAGATAAAACTCCCGAAGGGGCAAGTTCCATCTTGTGTGGAGAGATGCCCGCCCGGGAGCTTGGGCAGATGCTTCAGGGCCACTCGACCGCAGACCAGGGGAGCAGCCCGTACTGGTAGGGGGTGGCGCCCAGTATGGAGGAGAGGTAACCGGACGGATTCAGGTTGTACCAGCGGCCGCCATAGCTTGCGCAGTCCATGGTGAGAAGCCAGCTTTCCCCGTCCAGGGTGACGTGGGCGGCGACGCTTTTGTACTCGTCGCACCCGAGGATCTTTGCCCGCTCCCCCATGTTTTTCTGGTTGGCTTCGGAGGCGTAGGCTTCGCTCAGGATTTTGGGATCCACAAATTCTTCGAGCTTCATCTCCGCCAGGGCGTCCCCGAAGGGGCTTTCCCGGTAGATGCGGAGAAATTCCCTGATGTCTTCGTCCCCGTCGAAGGTGATCGGCGCCTGGGGGTCAAAGGAGTCCGGGCCGTTTCCCAGGAAGGCGGAGTAGGTGAGGAGCTGGCTGTACAGCCTTTGGGAGATGGAGGCCTGTCTGGAACGGTATCGAAGCTGGCGCTCGTAATCGCTGCCGACCAGCTCGTAGGTGCCTTCGGAGAGGACGCTGGGGATCCAGGCCCGCATGGAAATGAGGCCGGCCTTGGTGTCGTAGCTGTCGATGTAGGTCTCGGTGGCAAAGGTGGAGAGCATGGCCGGGACGTCGCCCTGCTTTAACGCCTTCACATAAGCCTCGACCGCCTCCTCGGCGGAACCGTAGCCGTCTCCCTCCATCCGTCCCTGTCCTGCGGAGCCGTCCGCCAGCCCCGGGATGAGTCCGACGATCCCGAGATTCTGGAGGACGAGGATGACCGCCAGGATGAGGGAGAGGAGGGCGAAGCCGAGGGCCGCCCGGCTTTTCTTCTTTCCGGGCAGGGGCCCACTGGCCGGGGAATCGGAAACCGGGGGTGTATTTGGCGGTTCTGAAATGGTCTGGGGCGGTATTTCCTGTGTGTGCTGCCGGGGCGCCATGGGGGCGCCGCACCGGGGACAGAATTTTGCTTGTTCTGCGGCCTCAAGGCCGCACTGAGGGCAGATCATGTGGGATTTCCTCCTTTTGGTGAAATGTAACCTATGGGGAACGACAGATTATTCTGTCGTCGGCTATAAAAACCACACTCAGTATAACATAGTTTTTTATGGCATGCCAGAGGAAATCACAAAGAAAGGCTTCCGGAGACGACCGTGAACGGCAGAGACGAAATGTCTGCCGTTCACGATAAGAAAAGTATGACATGTGCCGGGGTGCGGCACCGGGCGGTGCTTTGAAATCTGTGACATGTCGGCTGCGGAATGTCATTCTGCCCGTGCCGCCCTGTCTGTCTCGATGACACGGTTTTTCACCGCCTGGGAGGTCCCGAATACGGTGAAGAGGATTCCGACCACAAAGACTGCGCCGCTCCTCATCATTGCGGCGGTCAGCGAACCCGTCGCCTCCGTCATGGCCGCGCCGAGCGTGGGTGCGATCGTCGCCGTCAGGGAGCAGAACATCATGGACCAGCCAAGCATGTGGTTTGCGGCTTTTCTTCCCACGATGGTGGGCAGCACGATGCCCGGATACAGGTAGGAGGTATTTCCGAGCATTGCGGCGCCGACGGTGATGACCACACAGCCGGCGAATCCGTTCAGGAGCGCCTGGTGACCGGGGGCGGGGCGGAGGAAACGCATATCGACTTTTCCGCTTTCCTGTGATATGATAATAGGCGATTGTGAAACCTGAAATTGCGGGAATATTCTGGCAATATGTCCGTCCAAAGCCTGCAGCGCCGTGGAAATATTGCCAGAATGTTCGACAAGCTTTTGAGTTCCGCAATTGCCTGGCTATGATGAGGGGGAAGCGGACAAGGAAAGGGGATTCCCTATGGCGGACAGATCAGAACGAAATATGACGGATGCGGCGGGGGGACTCTGTGTGGGACTTGTCGCCCATGTGGATGCCGGCAAGACGACGCTGGCGGAGAGCATTTTATATCTTAGCGGGAGTATCCGGAAGCCGGGGCGGGTGGACCACGGGGATGCGTTCCTGGATACCTACGCCATGGAACGGGCCCGGGGCATCACGATCTTCTCCAAGCAGGCCCAGGTGGTCCTCGGCGGAAGGCCGGTGACGCTTCTGGACACGCCGGGGCACGTGGATTTTGCGGCGGAGATGGAGCGGACGCTTTCGGTGCTCGACTATGCGGTGCTGGTGGTGAGCGGGAGCGACGGCGTGCAGGGTCACACGGAGACGCTGTGGCGGCTTCTCTCCCGGTACAAGGTTCCGGTGTTTCTTTTTGTCAACAAGATGGATCTGGCGGGCTGCGACAGGGAGCGGCTCCTCTCGGAGCTTTCGGGGCGGCTCTCGGAACGGTGCCTGGATTTCGGAAGGGATTTTTACGACCCGGACTTTCAGGAGAGCCTTGCCATGTGCGATGAGGGGGCGCTGGACCGGTATCTGGAGACGGGTGCCCTGGGGCGGGAGGATGCGGCTTCGCTGATCCGGGAGCGGAAGGTGTTCCCCTGCTATTTCGGCTCGGCCCTCAAGATGCAGGGGGTGGAGGAGCTTCTTGCGGGGATCGCAGCTTACGGCGTCCCGCCAAAGTATCCGGAGGAATTCGGCGCAAGGGTCTATAAAATTTCCAGGGATGCCCAGGGGGTGCGGCTCACCCACATGAAGATCACCGGCGGGAGCCTCAGGGTGAAGGGGTTTGTGGGAGAGGAGAAGGCCGACCAGATCCGCATCTATTCGGGGGCCTCCTTCCAGGCGGTGCAGGAGGCCCCGGCGGGAACGGTCTGTGCGGTCACGGGGCTGGAACAGACGCTGTGCGGCCAGGGGATCGGGATTTCCGAGGGGGCGTCCCTCCCCCTCCTGGAGCCGGTGCTCGGCTACAGGATCCTGCTCCCTGAGGGGCTGGACGTCCATCAGGCGTTTTTGAAGCTTAAGGAGCTGGAGGAGGAGGAGCCGCTTCTGCGCATGACCTGGGAGGAGGAATCGGGCGAGATCCGTGCCCAGATCATGGGGGAGGTCCAGACGGAGATCTTAAGGGGGCTGATCCGGGAGCGGTTCGGCATCGAGGCGGATTTTGGAACGGGCAGCATTATCTATAAGGAGACGATCCGAAATACGGTGGAGGGGGTCGGACATTTCGAGCCGCTCCGCCATTATGCGGAGGTCCACCTGATCCTGGAACCGGGGGAGAGGGGGAGCGGCCTGCAGTTCGGAAGCTGCTGCAGCGAGGACGACCTGGACCGGAACTGGCAGCGGCTGATCCTGACCCACCTGGAGGAGAAGCGGCACCGGGGCGTCCTTCTGGGGGCGGAGCTCACGGACGTGAAGGTCACTTTGGCAGCGGGGCGGGCCCATGTGAAGCACACCGAGGGCGGCGATTTCAGGCAGGCCACCTATCGGGCCGTGCGGCAGGGGCTCATGGGTGCGGAGTCGGTGCTCCTGGAGCCGGTCTATGAGTACCGGCTGGAGGTGCCTGCGGAGTCGGTGGGACGGGCCTTAAGCGACCTGCAGCGGATGCACGGGAGCTTTTCGGCGCCGGAGCAGTCGGGAGATACGGCCGTGCTTTCGGGGAAGGCGCCGGTGGCCTCCATGCGGGGCTATCAGTCGGAGGTTCTCTCCTACACGAAGGGACGTGGGCATCTTCTTTGCAGCCTTTCGGGCTATGAACCCTGCCACAATGCGGAGGAGGTCCTTTCGGCATCCGCCTATGACCCGGAGGCGGATGTGGAGAATCCGACGGGCTCCGTGTTCTGTGCCCACGGGGCGGGCTTCGTGGTTCCCTGGAACGAGGTGCCGGAGTACATGCATCTGGAGACGGCCTTAAAGAAAGCGGCGGGGGAGGCCTCCGGTCCCGGCTCCGGCCGGCCGCAGCCGGAGGACTCTGCCGAAGCGGGGGAGACGGGGAGACTCGGCGGGATTGGCTTTCCGGGGGATTTTCGTTCCATGGAGGCCAACGAGAAGGAGCTGGAGGCGATCTTCACCCGCACTTATGGGAAGCGGGACGGGAAAAAGGAGAGAAAAAAGGACGGGAAGCGGGAGGAGCGGAGCATGAGCGGTTTCGGCGGAACGGTCCATGTGTCCCGCTCGGAGACTCCTGTCCGCCAAAACCGGAAAGCCATGGATTCCGGCCGCCGGGGCCAGGCGGAGGCGTCTTCCGGGCGTCCGTCCGGGAAGGAGTATCTTCTGGTGGACGGCTACAACATCATCTTTGCCTGGGAGGAGCTCACGGAGCTGGCAGAGCGGAACGTGGGAGCCGCCAGGGACCGGCTGATGGATATCCTGTCCAACTATCAGGGCTATAAGGGCTGTACGGTGATCCTGGTCTTTGACGCCTACAAGGTGGAGGGGAATACGGGGGAAATCTTCAAGTACCACAACATCCACGTGGTATACACGAAGGAGGCGGAGACGGCGGACCAGTACATCGAGAAGACGGTCCACGAGATCGGCAGGAGATACCGGGTGACCGTCGCCACCTCCGACGCCCTGGAGCAGGTGATCATCATGGGCCAGGGAGCCGGGCGGATGTCGGCCCAGGGTCTGAAAAAGGAGATCGAGGCGGCAAATATCGAGATCCGGGAGATCTGTGCGGACCGGCCGGCGGGGGGAAAGAATTACCTTTTTGACCAGCTTCCGGAGGACATGGCGGGTTACATGGAGGCGGTGTGCTGGGAAAGCAAAAGCCCGGTGCGGGCGCAGGGGGCGGCGGGCAGGCCCCGCCCGGAGGCAATCATGGAACGAAGGCTTGATTACCGGGCGGGGGAGGGGGATGCAGGGCTCCGGATTGAGCAGTTTTTGAGGCGGCGGGGATATTCGCGGGGGTGTCTCGCCCACTTGAAGGGAAGGCCGGACGGAGTGGCGGTGAACGGCCGGCCCCGGTATCTTAACGAGCGGCTTTGTCCGGGGGATGTGCTCATGGTCCATATCTGTGAGACGGAGAGCTCGGAGAAGATCCTTCCGGTGAAGCTCCCGTTAAACATCGTCTATGAGGACGAGGACCTTCTGGTGGTCAACAAGGCCGCCGGGATGCCCATTCACCCGTCCATGAAGAATTATGACAATTCCCTGGCCAACGCCCTGGCCTGGTATTTTAAGGAGCGGGAAAAGCCTTTCATTTTCCGCTGCACCAACCGGCTGGACCGGGACACCTCGGGCCTCACGGTGGTGGCCAAGCACATGTTTAGCTCCTGTGTGCTGTCGGGGATGGCGGTGCGAAAGGAGGTGGAACGGGAGTACCGGGCCATTGTGCGGGGATGCCCGAAGCCTCCCTGCGGGACCATCTCGGCGCCCCTCGGGAGAAAGCCCGGGTCGGTCATCGAGCGGCAGGTGGATCCCTTGGCCGGGGAACAGGCGGTGACCCATTACCGGGTGCTTGAGGAGGGGAACGGCCACAGCCTGGTGGCGCTTCGGCTGGAGACAGGGCGGACCCACCAGATCCGGATCCACATGAAGCATTTGGGATATCCGCTGGTCGGGGATTATCTCTATAATCCGGACATGGAGTGGATCGGGCGGCAGGCCCTCCATTCTTGCCGGCTCGCCTTCTGCCATCCGGTGACGGGGGAGCCCATGGAGTTTACGGCGCCCCTGCCGGAGGACATGGAGCGGGTGCTGAGTGGAAGGACTGGGAACCGGTGATAGAAGCAGGTAATTGCGAAACTGCAAAACCTAAGAAGGATTCTGACAATTGTCAGAATCCACCGGGCAATTCCACGTTTCGCAATTGCCTGGATGGAATAAGGGGGAAAGGAAGCAGTGAATGATACGTTTCTGTTTGTCGTGGACCTGATGGGGACGGTCGCCTTTGCGTTTTCGGGGGCCATGCTGGCCATCAAGAAGGGGATGGACGTGTTCGGGGTGAGCATCCTGGCCCTCACCACGGCGGTTGGGGGAGGGGTGATCCGGGACTTGATCATCGGCCAGATCCCTCCGGTCACCTTCCGGAACCCGGTCTATGCCCTGACGGCGGTGGGTACGGCCAACGTGGTCTTCTGGGTCCTTTATCTGGTGCGGAGAAAGCGGGAGAAGCCGCGCATTCCGGCGGTTTACTATGAGAAGCTTTTGTTCTGGCTGGACACCTTGGGGCTGGCGGCCTTCACCGTGGAGGGAACCATGGCCGGGGCCGGGCACGGCTGGTTCCTGATGATCTTCGTGGGGGTGCTCACGGGGGTCGGGGGCGGCGTCCTCAGGGACATGATGGCGGGGGAGACACCCTCGATCTTCGTGAAGAGGGTCTATGCCTGTGCCTGTCTGGCGGGGGCGGCGGCCGTGGTCGTCCTTGGGAGATGGGTCGGAAGGGAGGCCGCCATGGTGACGGGCTTCGTGCTGATCCTGATCATCCGCTTCCTGGCGGCCCATTTCCGGTGGGACCTGCCGAGGATCACATAAACATAAGGATTCGGGTGTCAAGAGCCGTCGGTTTCATCCGTTGTCGGCAAATGGCACAATGATTCGTGACACTGCGACTTGACGTGGGCCTTAGAATTTCTTAGCGTTCCGGTCAGAAAACCAGCAATTTCCGGACAGGACGTCCGGAAAAGGCTTATGCCGCCATGGACGGCGGATCATAAGCCGGTTGCGTAAGACTTGCTCAGATCAAATCGGAACGCTTAGAAATTCAAGGCCCACGGAACCGGAGCGGGGAACGAATCCTTGTGCCGTTTGACGGCGGCCAATTCCTGCGGCGGCTTTTGACACCCGAATCCTACAAGGGAAGAAAAATAAGGGGGATATTTTATGAGTGAAAAGAGACATGTCAACGGAGGTTTTTCCAGTTCCTTTGGCTTTGTGCTGGCCTGCGTGGGCTCGGCGGTGGGCCTGGGGAATATCTGGATGTTTCCCTATCGGTTGGGGCAGTACGGCGGGGCGGCCTTTCTGATCCCGTATTTCCTGTTTATCGCCCTGTTCGGCTATGTGGGGCTTTCGGCGGAATTCGGCCTTGGAAGGCGGGCCGGGACGGGAACCCTGGGGGCGTACAGGTATTGTTTTGACCGGATCGGAAAGGGAAGATTCGGGCAGGTCCTGGCCTGGATCCCGCTGCTGGGTTCCCTGGGGATCGCCATCGGCTACTCCATCATCATCGGCTGGGTGGTCCGCTCCCTTGCGGGCTCTCTGACGGGGGTGATCCTGACGGCGGATTCGGCCGCCTATTTTGCGGAGACCACGGGGCACCTGGGAAGCGTGCCCTGGCATGTGCTGGTGGTCGCCGCCGCCGTGGTGATCCTTCTCTGCAACGCCGCCTCCGGCATCGAGAAGGCCAACAAGATCCTGATGCCGGTATTTTTCCTGCTGTTCGTTATTCTGGCGGTCCGGGTGCTGTTCCTCCCCGGAGCCTTTTCCGGCTATGAGTTTTTGTTTATTCCCAAGTGGGAATACCTGCTCCGGGCGGACACCTGGGTCATGGCCATGGGGCAGGCGTTCTTCTCCCTGTCCATCACCGGCTCGGGAATGATCGTCTACGGTTCTTATCTGGATAAGAAGGAGAACATTCCCAGGGCGTCGGTGCAGACGGCGGTCTTTGACACGGTGGCGGCCCTTCTGGCGGCCCTGGCCATCATGCCTGCGGTCTTCGCCTTCGGCATTGCGCCGGACCGGGGGCCTTCCCTCATGTTCGTCACCCTGCCCAACGTGTTCCGGCAGATGCCCATGGGGCGGCTCTTTGCGGCGATCTTCTTCCTGTCGGTGGCTTTTGCGGGGATCACCTCCCTCATGAACATGTTTGAGGCGGTGATCGAGAGCTGGCAGAACCGGTTCGGTCTCGGAAGGAGGCTTTCGGTGCTGATCTGCGGTGCCACGGTCCTGGGCGTCGGTCTGTTCTTGGAGCACGGGGACGTGGTGGGTCACTGGATGGACTTTGTCACCATTGTCATCGTGCCCATCGGCGCCGTTTTGGGGGCGGTTTCCATCTATTACATCCTCGGCTACCGGAATATCAGAGAGGAGCTGGAGGAGGGCCGGAAGAAGCCCCTTCCCCCCGCCTTCGGCTTCCTGGCCAAATACATTTACGTCCCCCTCACCATCATCGTGCTGATCCTGGGTTTCTTGTATAACGGGATCGGGTGAGCGGCCATCTATACAGACGAATCCCGTCTGATTTCTCACGGAAGTCAGACGGGATTTCCCATTCTACAATCATTGGAGAAGTCGACGTGATATCGTTTGAAGGTGCGCTCTGCTTCCTTTATTCACCTTCGAAGAGTGAAAATTCACTCTCATAAGTATGAAAATAGGAATTTCCTACCGCAGCTCAAAAGCAAATGGAGTCATGTCTCCGCATTGGGATGGATGATGATCTTGATCGCTTCTCTGTCGTGGAGTACCCGGTCGAGGCCCTCAAAATAGTGGTCCAGGTCATATTCGCCGCTGATTAACGCCCTGGCATTGACCTTGCCGGTGGCGATGGCGTCCACGGCCCGTCCGAAGTCGCCGACCTGGCTCAGGGAAGAGTAATACGTGAGCTCTTTGTCCCAGAATTCGTTGAAGGGAAAGCGGAGCGTGGGCTGTTTTCCCCGGTAATAGCCATAGCCCAGGATCCGTCCCCCCATCTTCATGAGCTTTGGCGTGGAATAGACCAGTTCTTCTGCGCCCGTCGCGTCAAAAAGGCAGTCAAAGCCCAGGGGATAACGGGAAGATCGG
>CAJUOF010000047.1 GCA_910587905.1 uncultured Lachnospiraceae bacterium | reverse complement strand
AGAGCGATGAGGGAGGCGACAGCGATGAAGGCGGCAGCGCAGACGGTTCTGCCAAAATCGGCATCACCATCCAGAATCTGAAAAATGATTACTGGGCAGGCGTTATGGGCAAGCTGGAAGAAATGCTGAAAGAAACCATTCAGCAGACCTTGGATAAAGGGCTGTTCAAATCGGGAACAATCCTTGTTTATTCCATTTTATGGGTACAAAAACCATCTGGTAATAACGGAGGAAAGGCTGATTGCGCGGATAAGCGTGGCGCCGGGAGGGGAACCTGACGGCTAACGGTTACCCGGATTAATTAAAAAGGCCCAGAAAAATAGGATTGAAGTAACGGAAGTGATCGGGGACACGGCGTATGTCAGTGAAGACAACGCGGATGCCTACGGGGAAAAATTACTTCAATATGGTTCGTTATCACCTCCCGGCCTGCCCCCACCAATGGGCGTATTTTAATGGAAAAAGAATGGTGGCAAATCCGAAATTTCTCTTTGAAATAGATTGCTCATGAATTTCTCTGTTTTCGGAAAACAACAATATATAGTGATATATACGTTGTTTCATTCTGTATTTAGTGTCTTATGTGCGCTTTCAACACCTGAGCAACCTTGGTAATAAGGGGTTTTCCGGTTTGTCCTTATTATACAGTAAGAGCACTCATACGCCAGTATGCTGATTGAAATGGGCTTTGCCCCATTGGAGATTGCGGACCGGCTCAACCAGTTCCGAGGGGCTGTGCCGCCGGCAGAAGAATTCTTTTGAACTTTCTGCCACTTTATGTTATCCTTTAGATAGAACGAGGCGCCCATCCTGGTTTCTGTCGAGAAAGGCAGGCAACGCTATAACAAAACTACCGAAGGCAATCAGCAAGCCGATCCCCCCTATGAATATCAAAATGATATCCGCAGCTGTCATTGGCGCCGCCTCCCTTTCTATGTATTCCGGCAAGCCGGTCATTGGCTCGGGAGGCTACCACCCCTGTCATGGGTTCCATGAATGGATTCTACCACAATACGACAGGAATTTCAACAGTACCTTTTTATCGGGTAATAAAAGTACGGACTTGATTTCCGAGTGTCATATTAGTGTCACGAAGAAAATAAAAATTCCGGAAGCCCTTATTTTATTAGGCTTCCGGTAAAAATGTCCTCTATTCGAACTCGATCGTCGCCGGGGGCTTCGGACTCATATCATAGCAAACCCGGTTGACGTGTTCCACTTCGGCCAGGATACGGCCTGTGATCTTGTCCAGCACGTCCCAGTCCACCTTCTCAATGGTCGCCGTCATAGCGTCGACGGTGTTGATGGCGCGGATGATGACCATGTACTCGAAAATGCGGGCACCATGCTTCATACCGACGGACTTGAAATCCGGGACCACGGTAAAGTACTGCCACACCTTTTTGTCCAGGCCGGCTTTTGCAAACTCTTCCCGGAGGATGGCATCGGACTCCCGGACAGCCTCCAGACGGTCACGGGTGATTGCACCGAGGCAGCGGACGCCAAGGCCGGGGCCGGGGAATGGCTGACGATATACCATATCGTGGGGCAGGCCCAGCTCCACGCCGCAGGCACGTACCTCGTCCTTGAAGAGCTGTTTTAACGGCTCCACCAGTTCAAACTTCAGGTCTTCGGGAAGGCCGCCCACGTTGTGGTGGGATTTCACCATCTTCGCAGTCTTGGTGCCGCTCTCGATGATGTCGGGATAGATGGTTCCCTGGCCCAGGAAGTCGATCCCCTCCAGCTTCCTTGCCTCTTCCTCAAAAACACGGATGAATTCGCCGCCGATGATCTTGCGCTTCTGCTCCGGATCCGCCACATTTTCCAGCTTCCCCAGGAACCGTTCGGAGGCGTCCACATAGACCAGGTTCGCATGGAGTTCATCCCGGAACACCTTTACCACGCTCTCGGACTCATTCTTGCGCATCAGCCCGTGGTTCACATGGACACAGGTGAGCTGTTCCCCGATGGCCTTAATAAGCATGGCGGCCACCACGGAGGAATCCACGCCGCCGGAGAGGGCCAGCAAAACTTTTTTATCGCCCACCTGGCTCCGGATCAGTTCCACCTGATCTTCGATGAAGTTCTTCATGTTCCAGTTTGCTTCCGCCTTACATTCCCCGAAAACAAATTTTTTCAATGTTTCTTCGTCCGGCAGAGAGTCGAGCTTCGTCTCGCATTTTGACTGAGGATAGTCGACGGAAATCATGGGGATTCCCAAGTCATAGAGCTCCGGCCGGACTTCCACGGCCTGTCCGTCCACAATGCGGTTCTCGCCGCCGTTCAAAATAATCCCCTTCACGTTCTGAAAGGCTCCAAGCTCCTCCGCCGTAATGTCGTGGGGATGGATCTCGCTGTACACGCCAAGGTCACGGATCTGGCGGGCAAGGACGGTGTTCTCTGTGCCTCCCAGATCCAGGATTACGATCAGGTCCTGCTTCATGGATGCTTCTCTCCTTTTCGAGTATTTTTCTTCCATTCTAGCATAATCCGCAGGGGAAGGCTATCCTTCATTCCCCAAATTCTATAAGAAACGACAAAATATTTGCTCGGCGACAGACCGCTCCGTCCATCTCGTCCGGCTATCCGGTCTTCGCTCAACTCTCGCCAACTCTTGTCCCCTCTGCGGCCGACGGCTCCGCCCCGCCTCATTCGACGTCAGAATCTTGACCGCCCCCCTCCCGGCCGCAGTTTGCGAAGGCCCGCATGGCGGCCTCCTCCTCGAACTGCCTGGAATAAAGCTCGCTGTAATAACCGCCCGCCGCAAGCAGCTCCCGGTGGGTTCCCCGCTCGATGATCTTCCCCTCCTTCACCACCAGAATCAGGTCCGCCTGCCGGATAGTGGAGAGGCGGTGGGCAATGACGAAGGAGGTATGGCCCTTCAGAAGACGGCCCACCGCATTCTGGATGAGCTGCTCCGTCCTGGTGTCGATGGAGGAAGTGGCCTCGTCCAGCACGAAAATGGCCGGATCCGCCAGGATGGCCCTGGCAAAGGAGATCAATTGCTTCTCTCCCACGGAAAGCCGTCCGCCGCTCTCCCCCACATTGCTCTCGTAGCCATTCTCCAATTTCTTCGCCACCTCGTCCGCCGACACCTGCCTGGCGGCCTCCTCCACCTCCTCGTCGGTGGCAGAAAGCCGACCGTAGCGGATATTCTCCCGCACCGTGCCGGAAAACAGATGGGGATTCTGGAGCACGTAGCCGATCTGACTGTGGAGCCAGAGCTGGGACCGCTCCCGGTAATCCACGCCGTCGATCAAAATCCGCCCTCTCGTCGGCTCAAAAAACCGCCCCAGAAGATTGACCAGCGTGGATTTCCCTGCGCCCGTTTCCCCCACGATGGCCACGTTCATTCCCGCTGGAACATGAAGGTTGAAATGCTCCAGCACGTATTCCTTTCCGTCCGGGTACATGAAAGACACGTCCTCGAAGACCACGTCCCCCTGGATCCGCTCCCAGTTTTCTTTCTTGGCCGTAAAATTGTCCCCGTATCTCTCGATGACGTCCGGCCGGTCCACCACGCCCGGTTTCTGTTCCAAAAGGTCCGTGACCCGCTCGATGTTGGCCTGGCAGGAGATCAGGTCCGACAGAAGCCTTGCAAGCTGCTGGATCGGCTCAAAAAGAATGACCGCATAGGAAATGAACACCGACAAAGTTCCAAGCTTCATCAGATCCCTCTGCACCATGCCGCCCCCCTTTGCCAGCACCAGGGCGGAGGCCACGGAGCTGAAAAAAAGAATGGTCGGGATGTAGACGGCATTCAGCTTTGCGCTGCGGCTGGCTGCCTGGTGCATGTCGGCCGTCTTCGCGAAAAATTCCCGCTCATTGTCCTTCTCAATGACCATGCTCTTGGAGGTCTTCACGCCCGTGATGCCCTCGTTATAAGCACTGGTGATCTGGGAATTGATCCGACGAACCTTTCGGTTCCAGCGGAGGATCCGGTTCTGGAAATAAACCGTCAGACAGGCGATGGCCGGCACCACCAGCATGATGATGAGCGCCAGTCCTGTATTTAGGAACAGCATGACCCCGAATACGGCGACCACGTAAATAAAAGCCCAGAACATGTCCACCAGGCCCCAGGCGACCATGGAGGCGATCCGCAGGGTGTCGCTCATGACCCTGGCGTGAATATAGCCCACCGGAGTCGTATTATAATAGGAAAAAGAAAGGGTTTGCAAATGTTCAAACTGGGCCCATTTCAGGTCCCGCCCCAGATTCATCTCAATGGTGGTGGCCGCATGGACCGAAATATATACGCTAATGGTCTGCAAAACGATCATGGATACATAGACGAGGGCAAAAGGCGCCAGTCCGTCCAGCGTGTCCCGCACGATAAAATGGTCGATGGCATAGCTCTGGAACAGGGGCACCAGAATGTCCACTCCCGCCAGAAAAATATTTAAGCCCATGGTTATGAGAAAATACTTCTTATAAGGCCTGAAAAAAGGGATCATCTTCCCCCAGACCCGAAAACTAAAAGGCTTGTTATATTCCTGCTCCTCATACGCTGCCATATCGTCCTCCCTTCCGTCGTCCCGCAACCGACACTGCCCGCCGCTTTTGCACAGGCCGCCTGACGCTGTCGCAGATCGCCTGCTGTCCTGCCACTTGGCCCGGTCACTGCTCCACCTGGCGTCTGTCGTCGCCGCTCATCTGAATCTCATAGATTTGCCGATAGATACCCTCTCTCTCGATTAACTCCCCGTGGGTTCCCAACTGTTCCACCCGGCCCCCGTTCAGCACCAGAATCCGGTCCGCACTCATCAGGGTGGTGATCCGGTGGGAGATGAGAATCACCGTTGCCCCCCGAGATCGGAAGAGCGTCGTGTAGGGAAAGAGTGTAGATCTCGGTGGTCGCCGT
>CAJUOF010000046.1 GCA_910587905.1 uncultured Lachnospiraceae bacterium | reverse complement strand
CTTCCTTCTTCCAGACGGAGGCGGACGATCTTTTTTTTAAATTCAGGAGTATAATTCTGTGGCATAATATGTACCTCTTTTCTTTGCAGAATGATTATATCTTATTAGCCACTGCTGTTACAACTTTACTTTATCACAACACCATTTCCATGCCGCCCGTATGCTGCCCAAGGCCTATCGGGCTGGCGTGCCCATCGGCTGGGGCACCGATTCCTCCATGAAATTTTCTGCCCCCCATCCGGGATACGAGTTCTACGCCAGAAAACAGGCGGGCTTCTCCGCAGAAGAAATGCTTAAGCAGGCCACCATAGAGAGCGCCGAAATCCTCGGTCTTTCCGACCGCCTTGGCACCATAGAAATCGGCAAGCTGGCCGACCTGATCGTCCTGGAAGACGATCCTCTGCCGGACATCACCGCAGCCATGGAAAAGGCCCCTGTTCTCGTGATGAAAGAAGGGGAAATCGTCTGCGGCCGCTTCTGACAAAGACTAAGGCTTCCGCCCGCCGGAGGTCTCAGCTCTCGCTTCCTTCTTTAAGCCAATTCACAAAAAACTTACATTTCAGGAACAAAATAAGGCCGGGAATCCATTTTTAGATTCCCGGTCTACGGTTTTGTTCATGCCATCCGTTCTTCTTTCAGTTTTTATTTTGTCAAGTGCGAGCCCTGCAACCGTACCATAGACGATTCCTGACTGCTGTTGACCATTCCATTATACTTAGATAGGAATTTCATTTAACTACGCAAAATGATCCTGCACAGTATTATATACTTGATTAAGTATGGTCTGCCATACCGAAAAGCATGGAAAGGAAACAACCATGGATAAAGACATGGCTTACGGCGAGCATCAGGGGAATGTAAAACAAAGCGTATTTACGGAAGCGGACAACTATCCTGTCACTCCGCTCTTTCTAATGCTGCAGAGCAAATGGAAACAGGACAAAGCCCCAATTATATCAATGGCATTGAAAATACCCAAGCGCCCTCTCATAATTCCCCTTTCCCCGGACCGTCAGCAGAAATCGATCCGTTTCTTTTGTCCCGGCAAGTGTTTCCGCCTGACCGTAGGCCATATAAATTCCATCGGCGGGCGAGGCCAGGGTTGCCGCCACCAGGCAGGGCTTCCAGTTTTCCTCTTCCTCCCCTTCCCCCGTCAGGCAGTACTGCCAGTCCATTTCCCCGTACCGCTCCAAAAACTCCTTCTGCTTTTCCTCGGAAGCCCCATGTCCGTTCCGGTCCGTCATTGCCGCCAGGCTCCCTTCGCCCAGGAGCAGCACCGGAGTGCTCCCCAGGGGAACCTCCCTGGAGCGGGACACCTGCATTTCCAGCCCCTCAAGCTCCACGCCGGTCCATACGGCATCCATGGTATAGTCTTCCGCTCTCAGCCTCACGGGAATCTCCACCGCCGGAGCGAGGGAATGAAGGCCCGGGATCTTTTTAAGCTCCGCCACAAACTCCTCCCCCCACTCCAGACCCTCCAGGGAGACCACGGACTGATATGGTTTTTTCCCCTCCGAAAATACCCGGATCATCTGCAGTCCGAAGGTACAGAAAAATACCAACAGGCCGACGGAAAACACCAAAAACACCATGCCGCTCCCGGACAGTCTTTGCCTCTTTATCTTCATCAGGTTCCTCTCCTTTCCGCCAGCAGCGCATTCTTTTTCCGGAGTCTAAAGAGAAGCAGAACGATCCAGAGCGTAAGCCCCGCAAAGGCGGCCGCCGCCACCGACATTCCCCAGGAATTGGTCTCCTCCGGCTCCTCCACGGAAAAAGAGACGATCTGCGCCTTTTTGATCTCCGTCTGGAAGGGCATTGTCTCCTCATAGACTTCGCCGTCCCCGTCCTCGTACCGGAAGGTGATGGTCCCCTCCACCGGCCCGTACTTTTCCCCGTCGCTCCCTCCTGCGTCGACGCCCATGGCCTCCATGGTCCTGGTCCCCACATAGATCTGCATGGTCCCCTCCCCGGCGGCTCCCGCCTCCAGATTTCCCAGAAAGACATCCCCGTCGGGAAAAAGCCCCTCCGCCGACAGACTCGCCTGCACGTTGTAAACGGGTGCACGGCTTATGTTGCAGGCCTTCAGGGAAAGCTCCATCGTATCGGAAGCATAGACGGCGCCGGGAATTTCACCTGCCTGACATTCCAGTTTCGCCGGCTGTCTCACGGACAATGTCATGGTCTCCCTCCCGGAGAGGGCGTTTCCCCTCTTGTCCTCATATTCAAATTCGAACGTCACGGGAATCTCGCCGCCGCCGGCGTCCGGTGCAACAGAGAGGTCCGTCTCCAACACAATGGTCTCTCCCGGAGAAGCACTGGCGACATAAAAGGAATTTCTGGCAAACCGGATCCCGGAACCTTCTGCGGAGGCGGACACCTTTAAATTGTAAAGGGGCTGCGTGCCGCTGCAGTTTCGGAAGGTGACGGTGAGGGTTTCCCCGCTTCCCGCCGCCAGCGCTTTCCCGGAAAGACTGTCCGACTCCAGGAGGAGCTTGGGCTGGCGGATCAGTTCCTCCTCTCCGCTTCCTCCTCCTGCCCCGGCGCCGCTCCCGCCGCCTTCGCCCGCACCGCTTCCGGCAACGTCTCCGCCTTTCTCGCCGCCTTCTCCGTCTTCTCCAGTGTTTGCCTGATCCCCCGGTTCGTCCTCTCCCCCGGCAGTCCCCTTATTCGGGTCGTCCGCCTGGTCCCCGGTTTTATCTCCTGCGTGATCTCCCGTCTTGTCCTCCCCGTCCGGTTTTCCTCCCTCCGGCAGGGAAAAAACGATCTGGCGTGTGAACGAAACCTGTTCCATCCGCTCCGTGTAGCCGACGGCCTGTACGGTCAGGGCACAGGGGCCCGAGGGCGCCGTCCCGGAAAGGGGAAGCTCCATGCAGTAGAGATAAGCCTCCCGCTCTTCCTGTCCGAGAGTTCCCCCCTGACCGGACAATCCCGTCAGGCCAAATGATCCTGTCTCAACGGGCGATCCTGTCTGGCCAAGTGAGCCCCCCTGTCCGCCCGTTCCCAGACAGACCATGGTTCCATTCCTCAGGGCGTACCGCTTCTTCTCCACCGTCTTCTGATAATTTCTGGACAGGAAGGCCGAGGCAGCGCCCTCCGGAAACATCAGGCTGACCGTCAGCCGGTCCCCCGACAGGTCCCCGCTGGCCGTGAAGGGAATGACCAGGTACAGAACGCCGTCCCTCACCGCAGGCTGGTAGCCCTCGGAAAAGCTCTGCTCCATTCCTTCATATTTACAATGGCTGTCAATTCCCAGATAAGTCCGGCCATAGGCCTCCGTCTCCTGCAAGCCCGGAGACGTTTCCACAGAGGCCGTCCCCGGCCCCGCCTCCCCGGCCGCACCGGCCCGGAGAGAGTCCCCCGGCCAGATCATCGCCAAGGCTGCCGCCAGTGCGAGTCCCGCCATATGCCTGCCTCTTCGCTTCATGCTCCATCCCTCCAATCCCCGCAACTGTTCACACAGTCACCAATTCTCCATGTTTTTCGGGACGCGTCAGCACCCCGCCGTCCATCTCGTACACCTCGTCGCATAAAACGCGGATGTCCTCCTCGTTGTGGCTGGCCAGAAGGATCGTCTTCCCCTCCCTCTTCAATTCCAGAAGGAGTCTCCTGATCTGGGCCACCCCATGTTTATCCAGCCCGTTGAAGGGCTCATCCAGCACCAGAAACTTCGGGTCCTCCATGATGGCCTGGGCGATCCCCATCCTCTGGCGCATGCCCAGGGAATATTTCTCCACCGCTTTCTTCATGTCCGGGTCAAGGCCAACCTTCTCCATGGCCGCGCGGACCCCGGCTCCGCCGATCTTTTTCCGGAGGGCTGCCAGGATCTCCAGGTTTTTCCTTCCGGTCAGATTGGTCAAAAACCCCGGCGACTCGATGATCACCCCCAGCTCCTCCGGGAAGTCCGCATCCCTCCCGATCTGCTTCCCGAACACCAGGACCGTTCCCGTGGTCGGCGTGAGAAAGCCGCAGATACATTTCATGAGGACCGTCTTCCCGGAACCGTTGTTGCCCACGATCCCGTAGACCCGGCCCGCCTCCAGGGTAAGGTTTACTTCCTTTAAAACCAGGTCCTCCCCGAAGCGCCTGGTCACGCCCGTAAGTTCCACACAGGTCTCCATAGTCTATCCTCCCTTCCATTCTCCCACACCCTGCGGATTCCGGCGGCAAAAGCCTGCGCCCCCTTGCTGTCTCCGTCGGCCGGCGCCATCGTTTTGCCGCCTGTTCCGGGCCCCAAGACGTTCCTAGACTTTTTCCACCGGAATCCTCGAGGCAGTCCCCGGCAGTGTTCCTCGGCGGATGATAGGAAGATTTCGGGAATTTCACGAGCATAGCGCAGGTAATTTCAGCCGACCCGGTTTGATGGAGGTGAAATTACCTGCAATAAGCGGCGCAGTGAAATCCCAGAAATCGAACGTGTCCGCCGAGGAACACTGCCGGGACTGCCGAGGGCATCTCACACCTCCTCCACCCTCCCATAAAGGATCCCTCCGTGAAGGCTCACGGCCACAGCCAGGAAGAGAAGGAGAAAGAGCCACAGCCCCTCCTTCCCCGGTCCCCAGTCGGCGGTCCCCGCAATCCACTGGGGCGGGTACAGCCAGAGGGCCTCCGGAAAATACCGTTCCTGCAGAATCAGGCAGAAATAATAGCCCGCAAAGGGAAGGCCAAAGGCCAGGTGGGCCGAGCGGAACAAGGCCGCGGCGATCCCGCCCAGGGAAGAGAGAACCGCCCCCAGGATCCCTAAGCGGAGCAGGACGGCCACAGGCTTCCACACCATGGCAAAGGGGATCGCCCCCGTTTGCTCCAGGGGAAAGAACAGAAGAAAATAGAGAAACAGGGTCAAAAGCCCGGCCGCCGCTAAGGGCAGGAAGCCGCCCAGGGCCACCGCGAGGATCTTGTTCTCCGTGTAGCTCCTCCTGCCCTGCCTGGGAAGGCAGGCCTTCAAAAATCCCCCCTTGGACTCCGCCAGAAAGGAATCGCTCCAGGGCAGGACCGATACCAGGGGCAGAAGAAAGACGACGGCCCGGCAGCAAAAAGACCCTTTCGCCAGCGTGAGGAAATTCCCGGCGGCCAGGCTCCCCTCCCCGGACGGCCAGGCCGTGCCGGAGAGGATGGCCGAGAGGCCGAGAAAAAACGAAGCCAGAAACCCACGTCCGGCAGTCATCCGTTTCAGTTCACAGCCCATCCTCCCATTCCTCCTAACTCTTTTCTCCAAGAAAGACAAAGCTGTAACGCCTCACCGCCCGCAGGGAAATCCATGCAAACAGGAGGATGAGCCCCGCAAACACAAGCCGGGACGCAGAAAGGGAGGGCAGGCGGTCATAGCCAAAGCTGTGCTTTCCGTAGGTGGCGTGGCTCAAGGGGCTCAGCCACCCGATCAACAGGTTCGCCCGGTATCCCTCGTATTCCCGCCACCCGAAGAGAGCTACGATCACGTCCCGGTTGAG
Source organism: uncultured Lachnospiraceae bacterium (assembly GCA_910587905.1). Lineage (GTDB taxonomy): Bacteria > Bacillota > Clostridia > Lachnospirales > Lachnospiraceae > Lientehia. Next base: position 7,956 of record CAJUOF010000046.1, on the reverse strand, counting down.
CAAAAGCCCGTACAGGCTGAACAAAAGCCCAAAGATCATGCCCCGGTTCTTTCCGCAGCGCAAGTTTCCCGCCAGAATGAGAAAGCTTAAGCTGAGGGCATAGAGAAACAACAGTCCAAAAACCTGCGCCATGCAGCCATAGGGCGTGATGCTCTCCATGACCCCCACGGTGGAGGGCACCCCCAGCTCCGACCCCAGCTTCGAGTAGGCCAGCATGGCCGCCGTCTCGCTCCACACATCGCCCAGATAGCTGTATTTCCCACAGAGAAGGACCGTGGCCACGAAGAGGAAGCCGGTGTAGAGGAACACCACCCCGGCCACGTAGAGCATCTGTCCCGCAAGCCATCTCCCCTTCGTGGTCCGATACAGGTAATAGGGCGTCATAGCGCTTGCCATGGGAAGGTCCGAGAACAGCAAAAGCAGAAGGATGGAGCTAAGCAGGACGGAATAAGCGTCCCCGAAGGTCCAGAGGAAAGGCTCCGCAAGCTGCACGGGAGTCCCGTAAGCCTCGATGACCTTCATGACCCTGCCGCTCAGCAGAAAACAGAGCACCAGGCCCAGAAGCAGGGTGAGGACCACCTTGGGATTCTTCAAAAATCCCCGGAAATTGAACCGGGCCACGGCAAACACCTGTCCCATGGGTTAATACCCCAGGCCCCGGTCGATCACGCTCCCGTCCGCCGCATTGATGGTCAGAAAGCTCTGGCTGGGCGTCTTGGCGTTGTCCCTGCCCGGTACCTCGAAGCTCCCGAAGAAATCCCAGGCCGGGACCAGGACCCCCTGTCTGCTGTCGGTGGAAGGCTCGTAGATCCTGGTGTAGCCGAAGGCGATCCGGTCAATCCGGTAGGTTCTGGAATCCTCATAATTCAGCACGTCCGCATTCTGGATCTGCATCATCTTTTCGTAGATCGCCGTGACCTCCGAGAAGGGTAAAAGCTTCACATTCTCCGTCCGGACCTCCCCGATGTCGTACAGGTTGGTGAGATCCATCCGGTCGACCCCCTCCTTGGTCACGTAGAAATCCAGCCGCTCATAGCTCCAGGTCTCCGTGGTCCCCTCGATGTCCTCGTAGGCGCCGCCCTCATCGACGGTGTGGGTGATGGGGATCCCGGAAAGACGTCTGGCGTAATGGAGCAGATACCCCGCCTGATTCTCCTCGTTCTCCCAAAAGTCCCCGCCTCCCTTTTCCTCCCAGGCCTGGCTCCTGAGGGCGTAATCCCAGGAGACCACGTCCATGTCCGAGATTCCCAGGGCCGACACCTTCTCGTCCGCCATTTCTTTGGCCTCCTCCAGGGAAATCTCCGCCTTCGTCTTGATCTCCTCCTCGTCCGGATAGGATAATTCTCCCCCTTCCATGTCCTGGTAAGCCCACCATTCCGGCTGCTCCAGGCCCGCATGGACCGTGTTCCCCAGCCGCTTCACCTGCACCCGCATGGGCACGGGCCCGTAGGAGAAGATGTCATACTGGTAGAGCTTTCCGTCCCCGGTGTCCACGATCCCGGAAAAAGAATCCTCCATAACCTCCGTCTCCCCCATGCCGATCCCCACTTCCAGCCCGTACTGGGGGCGCACCTTCTTCCTCTCGGCCTCCTCCGGCGCATTTTCATAATCCTTCTTCGCCTGCTCGATCACACCGTAGATATCGTAGATATAATTTCCGTCCTCATCGGTCCCCTCCCGGTAAGGGTCCAGGTTCCCGGCCGCCACGTATCCCTCCAGCTCCTCGATCCAGGCCCGGTAATCCTCCTTCGTCTTCTCCGTGTAGCTGTAATAATCATAAATGTCCGCCTCGCCGAAGAGCGCCTCCGTGATGCGGTCGATCTCCTCCTGGCCGAAGGGATGCTGGCTCACCGCAATGGTGCTGGCCTCCTCCGCCTCCGGAATCTCCACCTGGGCGTCCGTGATGACCGTGAGCTTCCCCGTGGGATCCTTCGTCTCACTCTCGTAATGCTCCGGCGCAGCCAGAATTTCCCGCAGGGTCTGCCCGCCGGCCTCCGACTCTGCCTCCTCGTAGCCGCCGCCGGCCGCCGCTCCCTTGAGCTTCACCACCGAGTCCTCCGGCGTCTTCGCACAGCCCCCAAGGAGACTCGCACCAAGAAGCACGCTCAAGGCTCCCGCCGCCCATCTCCTGCATCTCGTATGTTTTCGACTCATAAAACTTCCTCCTCGCTGCGGGCAGGTACCCGATCACTCCTGCTTCCCGGTTCCCCGTCCGCCGTTTTTTTCTGTCCCCAGCATACCGCAGGAGCTTTTGCCGAATCCGCCCCGAGTTGTAACCAAATTGTAGATACCAGGGTCAAAAGGTCAGGAAGCCGTGGGATCGGTATCATTCCCCCCACAGCAGGGACACCTTCGTCCCCTCCCCCTCCCTGCTCTCGATGAGAAGCCTGGCGCCGTGGAGCTTTGCGATCTGGCTGCAGAGGGCCAGGCCCAGGCCGCTCCCGCCCGCACTCCGCCCCCTGGCCTTGTCCACCATGTAAAAGGCCTCCGTCACCCGGCCGATCTCCCCCTCCGGGATCCCCCGGCCGAAATCCTCCACGTAGATCCCCCGTCTGTCCGCCGAGACCAGAATCCTCCCGCCCTCCGTGGAAGCCTTGCAGGCGTTGTCCACCAGGTTGAGGAGCAGACTCTCCATCAGGTCCTCGTCCATGACGTGGGAAAGCCTTTCCTCCGGTCCTTTCCTTTCCAAATCCACTTCCAGAGAAAGGTTCTTCTCCCGCAGGCGGAAGGCCGCAGAATCTTCCAGCCGTCCGAACAGGCGGTCAATCTCCACTTCCTTCATGACCGCCCCCTCGCCTCCGTTCTCATAGAGGCCTGTTAACTCCAGCATCTTTTCCGACAGCCTGGCGAGCCGCCTGGCCTCGTTCAAAATATAGGTGAGGGACTGTTCCCTCTGCTCCTCCCGAAGCCGCACCGTCAGGAGCAGGTCCGCATTTCCGATCATGGCCGTGAGGGGCGTCTTCATCTCATGGGCCAGGCTCCCCAAAAGCTGCTTCTGCTTTTCATTGACCGTCCGCAGCGCCTCCACGTGCCGCTCCACCTCCCCGGCCATCCGGTTGAAGCTCTCCGTCACGTCGCCGATCTCGTCCCTCCCCCGGACCTCGACCCGGCTTCCATATTCCCCGGCCGCAATCTCCGCTGCCCCCGACTTTAGTTCTTCCAGCGGCTCAAGCATCCGGTAAATGCGCCGGTACAGCAGGAACCCGACCAGGACAAGCAGTACGGCGGCGGCGCCCGTCCCGTAAAAGACAAGCTTCCCCGCCCGCCTGTAGATCTCCGTCACGTCCCGCACCACCGCAAAGCGGTAGCCCTCCGCCCCGAAGCCGGCATCCGCCCGGTAAAACAAGAGCAGCCTTCTCCCTCCCGCCCGAAAGGGGCCTGCGGTGAACACCTCCACCTCCGATATCCGTTCCTCCCTGCGCAGCTTTTCCAAACGCTCCAGGTCAAGGTCGTAGGGAGTCAGGTTGCGGACCTCCTCCCCATCCTTCCACAGCACTCCCATGCTGCCGAACTGCTCCCCAAATCCATTCAAAATAACAATGTCCCGGATGTTTTCCTCCAGGACACCGATCTTTTCCTCCGCATATTTCTCCCGCAGCAATCTGGCATTCTCCTCCGCATGGACGGTTCCGTAGCGCCTGGCCTCGGAGAGCCCCTGCCGCTTTACCTCCCAGACCGAGAAGGCTAAAAGCCCCGCCGCCAGCAGGAGCATCCCCAAAGCCACCTGCAGATATAATTTCCGAAACAGCTTCATTCCTCCACCTCCAGCCGGTATCCGATGCGGGGAACGGTCTTTATGACCTCCGAAAACCCCAGTTTCTTCCGAATCCGCCCCACATGGGCGTCCACGGTCCTGGTCTCCCCCTCAAACTCCACGCCCCATAATGCCGCCAGAAGCTGGGCCCTGGAAACCGCCTTGTTCTTATTGCGAAGGAGCATCAGCAGGCAGTCAAACTCCATGGGCTTTAAATACACAGCCTCCCCGCCCTTGGTCACCGTGCGCCCCGCCGGGTCGATGACCACGTCCCCGATGACCGTCACCGCATCCTGGGGCGCATGGCGCTCCAGCACCTTGTTGACCCGCACCAGAAGCTCCACCATCTCGAAGGGCTTTACCATATAGTCCTCCGCTCCGCCGGTGAGCCCCCGGATCTTGTCCGGAAGCTCCCCCCTGGCCGTCAGGAAAATCACCGGCACCCCGTAGCCCACAAGCTCCGGCAGCAGGGCGAAGCCGTTCTTTCCCGGCAGCATCACGTCCACCACGGCGCACCCGTAGTCGTGCCGTTTCTTAAGGGCCGCCGAAGCCTCCGCCCCGTCAAAAAACGGATCCACCTCGTGACCCGCCGCCTCAAGGCTCAGACGGATCACGTCGTTGATGGCCGCCTCGTCCTCGATCACCAGAATCCTCGCACCCATCCCCCAAACACTCCTTTGACGCTTTGCCTTTATACAGGCGATTGCGAAACATAAAATTGCAGGAATATTCTGGCAATATGTCCGTCCAAAGCCTGCAGCGCCAACCATTCCAATGAGCCCATAAGCCCAGAAAACAGTCGGGCATGGGCCCTCCTGTTTTCCATGGTCTCATCTCCATGGCGCAGAGGGCTTTTCCCGGAAATATTGCCAGAATATTCCATGAATCTTTGAATTGCGCAATTGCCTGTTTCCTTTTAAAAACAGAATACAGGTTCATTATACCATGGAAAACGGTCCCCGGTGTAACCGATTTGTAACGATTCCCGCAAGGTCGGCGAAAGCCCGCAGTCCGGGCGGCGAGGCACGCACCCGCAGGGGCCTACGAAATACCCTGCTCCCTCAAATAATCCATCGTGTACTCATGGAACGTCCGGATCAGGCCGTTCTGGGCAAACTTCTTTTTGTAGACCATGGCGGCCTTCCATACCAGCGGCGTCTCGAAGGGAATTTTTCTCAGGTGGCTGTCATTCATGTCCTGGCTGATGCGGTCGACCACGATGGACAGCCCCTTTTTCTGCCGGCAAAGCTTGTGGCAGAGGCTGAAACCGCTGGTGTTAAAGATGATGTCCGGCTTTACCCCCTTACTCGTGCACAGCTTCCGGAACATCTGGTGGATCTGAAACGCCCGGCTCTCGATGATCATCGGCTCGCCGTCCAGATCCTCGACCTTTACGCACTCTTTTTTTGCCAGCGGATGCCCTTCATAGACCAGCAGGCTTATGGAAGAGGTGAACAGGGGAATGGAGCAGAAGCCGTCCAGCTTCGGCCCTTCGATGCGGAATCCCACGTCAAAATTCCCCCGCTCCAGCTCGTCATCCACATGGCAGTCCGGATATTCCACATAGTCAATCCCCATGCCCGGATGCTTCTCCTCAAATAGATGGATGAAGTCCGGCGAGAGAATCCTTAAGATCCCGTAGGTGCTGCATAAGCGCAAAAATCCGTTCTCCAGCTGCTTCATCCGCTCCAGCTCCTGCGTAAGCTGGTTCAGTTCCTGCAAAAGGACCTCGGATTTCTCATACAAATATGTTCCATACTTCGTCAGTTCCACGCCGTTGGGCGTCCGGACAAACAAATCCACATCCAGCTCGGCTTCCAGGCTTTTGATCCCTTTGCTGAGCCCCTGTGGCGATATATACAGGTTTGCCGCCGCCTTCGTCATACTCTTGCAGCGGCAAACCTCCTGAAACCATTTTAAATCTTTCGCATTCAATTCCAGCCAAGCTCCTTGCGTTTTGCTTCAAAATCACGGACGATCTGGTTGCCCAGGGCCGTCGGATCCGTATTCACGATCATGGCGGATCCCAGAAGCTCCTTCGTCCCCTCTTTCAGGAATCTCGTGACCTTCTCCGACCCAAAAGTCTGCGGCTCCACGCAGTGATAGGAATTCAGGCCCAGCAACCGGAAGGCCAGCGCCGCCCCCACGCCCTTTTCATTGGCCCACTCCGGGCTGGACTGCGCAAAGGGCATGTCCTTCAGCGCCTGCCCGCACAGGCCGGCCACGTTGGCGAGGATCCCCGTGGACCTGGTATTGTCCACGCATTCTCCCACGTGCCAGGCCGGCGGCATGTGGCACTTCTTCAAAAATTCCTTCAAAGAATCCCCCGCCTTGGTCTCCACCGCGTCCATATTGCAGTAGCCCAGCTTCAACAGCGGGAAGGAGGCGCATCCGTTGGTCAGGATCAGGATGTTGTTCTTGAGGAGAATGTCCGTCACGTCCACGATGGCCCGCTCGTACACCACCTTGGGATTGGTACATCCGACCATGTTGACGATCCCCCGGATCCGGCCGCTCCTCACCGCCTCCGCCAGCGGCTCGAAGGACCCCCCCAGGTCCCTCGTGACGCTCTCCACACTGAATCCCAACTCCGCCTCCACCTCGTAGGGCGGAATGAACACCGGAATTCCCTGGCGGACCTCGAAGCTTTCGATGGCCCGCAGCACGATCCTCCGAGCAATCTCCGTGGTCTCTCCGATATTGGAGTGCTCATGGTCATAGGCGATGTGTTCCGCACCGGGAAGCCTGGTGGAGTCGTTGGTCGTGACCACGGTGGTCTTAAAGCACTTCGCCACGTCCATGATCGCCGGATAGATGTCCTGGACGTCGGCGACCCACAGATCCAGGGCCCCGGTCCCCAGAACCAGCTCCGCTCCCGGCGGATTGCAGAGGGGGATCACGTTGTTGTAACGGTACATGGCCGAAAGTCCCGTACAGCAGACTCCGTAAAACTGGATCCCCCTGGCCCCCCTGCTCCTTGCCAGCTCCGTGAATTCTTCGCTCTGGCCCAGGCGCACGATCTCGCTGACCAGCGTGGGCATGTGCCCGTGGACGGCAATGTTCACGTAACCCTTTTTCAGGGCCCCGATATTGACCATGGTCTTCCGCCGCTCCCCGACGCCGAACAGGCTGTCCGTCGCCAGGTTCGTGCCCACCACCGTGCCAAAGACAAAGGCAAGGCCGGTGCGCAGAAACTGCTGCATGATGTTGCGCCAGTCGCCGTCCGTCGCCTCACCGGAATTGTGCATGGCCTCGAACACCTCGTGATAGGTGCTGATCGGAAGGATCCCCAGCTCCTTCCAGACCTTTTGCCGCTCCGGCGGCGCACAGTACTTGATCGTCTTGTATTCGTCCGCCTCCGCCCGGGAAAGGTCCGCCAAAAGGACGTCGGCAAAGTCCGCCGCAATCTCCTCCACGCTCCTTCCCTCCGTCCCAAGGCCGAAGGACTCTGCGGTGGCCTTAAGCTTCTCCGCACCGAGGATGGGAAGCTTCAATTTCCCCTCCGCCGCCCATTTCAGGGAAAGGATCACCTCCCTCGCATGCATGCCGTGCTGGGCCGTGCCCCCCGCCACCGCCCGCAGCATATGCCTGGCGACGATCAGGTCGGCATCCGCCCCGCAAACTCCCCGGGGGCTTTTCTTCGTGATCCGGCAGGGACCCATGTGGCAGATCCGGCAGCACACGCCCGCCAGGCCAAAATTACACTGGGGCTGCTGCTTGTCAAACCGGTCAAAGGACGTGTCCAGCCCCAACTGCTCCATGCGAAGGAGCATCTCCCGGACCGCCGGGTCCGGCGTTTTCTCCAGCACGTCCTGCTTCGTCGGGAAGGTTTTCCGGTATGCGCTCACGGCTGCAACATAGTCGGTCACGTCATTCGGGTCGTGGTGGTGATGGTGATGATCGTGGGTGTGCGTACATTCACTCATTCGTCGATCTCCTTTCAAATCCATGATTGCTCTGGGTATCATCCAACACTTTTATAAAATGTTCCATTCACAAAAGCGTTAAATTCAACAAAATTTTTGTCTGTCATCGCCAAAAAATGGTGATTTTTCACATTTTCATTGTACCAGAGAATCCCAAACCCTCATATCAACGAATGGTTGACAGCCGTCATCTGTTTGTTTACACCGCATTTTTTATTATTATAACTCCCACATGAAAAAAAACCAATTCCTTTTCCAGTGTCTAAATGCTGTCCG
>CAJUOF010000045.1 GCA_910587905.1 uncultured Lachnospiraceae bacterium | reverse complement strand
GTGACTGGAGTTCAGACGTGTGCTCTTCCGATCTTCCCCCGCTCCCTCTCGATGTCGTTGGAGTCCATGACCCGCTCCGCCACTTCCTGATTTTCCCGGAACACGCCGCTCTGCTTTAAGAGCTCGTCCACCAGGGTCGTCTTGCCGTGGTCGACATGGGCGATGATCGCAATATTTCTTACGTCTTCTCTTGTCGTCTTCATACTTTGCCTGCTTTCTTTAATCAAGCCCCTTCCTCAAAAGGCATCTTTAAACACCAAAAGGAGCGTACTTTTATAGAGTCATTCACAGTGCTCTATATTAGCACACTCCCGTTAATAAATGCAAGTAAAAAGTTCGGTTTCAACCTTCCCCGCCCCTGATATGCACGTCCAGCTGGCCGTAGGGAATACTGATCCCCGCCTCGTCGAAGGCAAGCTTCATCTGCTCCGTCAGATCCCAGCGGCACTTCCAGTATTCGGAGGTCTTCACCCAGCAGCGGAGTCCCAGGATCACGGCGCTGTCGCCCAGCTCCGACACGTAGACGAAGTGGTCGTCCTCCCTGACCACCATGGGATGGGCCTCCATGAGGCCGAAGAGCACCTCCTTGGCCTTTTTAAGGTCCGCATCGTAGGAGATCCCCACCTTTAAATCCAACTGCCGCTTCTCCTGGGCCGTCACGTTGGTCATGCTGCTGTTGGCCAGATTTCCGTTGGGGACCACGATCACCCGGTTGTCCATGGTGACGAGCTCTGTGTAGACCAGACCGATCTTGCGGACGGTCCCCTCGTTCTTGTGGGTGTCCTCCACGATGTAGTCCCCCACCTTGAAGGGCCGGATCACCATGATCAGCAGCCCGCCCGCAAAATTCCCCAGGCTGCCCTGGAGGGCAAGGCCCAGGGCCACGGTCACGGAGCTGGCCACGGTGGCGAAGGCCGTGGGCTGCACGCCGGCCACGCTTAAGATCAGAATGATCAGGAGGATGTAGCCGACGGCCCGCACCAGGTACTTCACGAATTTGCGCACGGTGATCTCCGCCCCCGCCTTTTCCATGGAGCGCTCCGTCAGCTTCACGATCATCCGGATGATCTTCTTCCCGATGAAAAACAGGAGCAGGGCCGCCAGCACCCGCAGCCCGAAGGACAGGGCCCTGTCGGGTAGTTCGTCCAACATGGTCTGAAACCGCCCTCTTTCGTAAGCCTGCTCAATCTGCTTGACCGCCTCCACCACGTCGACGGCCTGCTCTTCTGCTCCCAGCCAAACCCTCACTTACGATTCCTCCATCATCGCTTTCTTTACCTTCTCCACTCCGGCGCTCTTTCCCCTGGAAGTCTTTGCATGGGCTTTTTTCTTCGCCACAGCGTTGCCCTTCACCTGCTCCACCACGGGAATGTACTGGAACACCTGGACGCCGAGGGGCGCCACCTTGATGGAAATGGACTGTTCCCGCTCGTCACACTCCACTGCCACGGACTGCTTCACCCTCGGATTGGTCACGCCGCTTCCGCCGTAGCGCACCTCGTCGCTGTTCAAAATCTCCTTGTATTTCCCCGCATAGGGCACTCCCACCCGGTAGGCCTCGTGGGCCACGGGGACGAAATTGCAGACCACCAGGAGGGTTTCCGCCTTCTTCCCGCTCTTCCGCAGGAATACGACAATGTTCTCCTCGCCATTGGTGCAGTCGATCCATTCAAAGCCCTCCGGATCGTCGTCCAGCACCCAGAGGGCGGGGCTGTCCAGATACAGGCGGTTCAACGCTTTCACATAGTCATGGAGCTCTCTGTGGATGTCATAGTTTAAGAGGCACCACTGGAGCCCTTCCTTCTCATTCCACTCGTCCATCTGGCCGAATTCCTGCCCCATGAACAGGAGCTTCTTTCCGGGATGGGTCATCATGAAGCCGTAGGCCGCCCGGAGGTTGGAGAATTTAAGCTCAAAGATATCCCCCGGCATCTTCCCCACCATGGAGCCCTTCCCGTGGACCACCTCGTCGTGGGACAGCACCAGGATGAACCGCTCGCTGTAGGCGTAGACCATGCTGAAGGTCAGCTCGCCGTAGTGGTAGGTCCGGTACAGGGGATCGCACTGCATGTAGCCCAGGAAGTCGTTCATCCAGCCCATGTTCCACTTGTAGTCGAAGCCGACGGCACCGTCCTCCACGTCCCCCGTGATCCTGGGCCAGGCCGTGGACTCCTCCGCAATCAGCAGGGTCGGCAGCTTTTTCTTCTTGAAAATGGAGTTCAGGTGTTTCAGAAGCTCCAGGGCCTCCAGGTTTTCATTGCCGCCATACATGTTGGGGATCCACTCGCCGTCATTTTTCCCGTAATCCAGGTACAGCATGGAGGCCACCGCATCCATGCGGATCCCGTCGGCGTGGTATTCCTGGGCCCAGAAAAGGGCGTTGGCGATGAGGAAGTTGGACACCTGGGGCCTTCCGTAATTGAAGATCAGGGTGCCCCAGTGGGGATGGGCGCCCCGTCTCGGGTCCTTGTGCTCATAGAGCCCCGTCCCGTCAAAGTCCGCCAGCCCGAAGGCGTCCCTGGGGAAATGGGCCGGAACCCAGTCCAGGATCACGCCGATACCGGCCTGGTGCATGGTGTCCATGAAAAAGCGGAAATCGTCCGGCGTCCCATAGCGGCTGGTGGGTGCGTAATACCCGGTCACCTGGTAGCCCCAGGAGCCGTCGAAGGGATGCTCCATCACCGGCATCAGCTCCACGTGGGTATAGCCCATCTCCTTCGCATAGGCCGCCAGCTCCGGCGCAATCTCCCGATAATTGAAAAATTCCTGCTCCGGCTCCGGTTTCTCTGCGGCTTCCGCCTCCGCCGCTCTGATCTCTTCCGCCTGTCCCGCAGTCTCCGCTTCGGCCTCCTTGGCCTCCTCTGCGGCCTCCGGCTTCTTCCAAGACCCAAGATGCACCTCGTAGATATTCATTGGGGCGGGGCGGCCCTTCTCCGCCTGGGCCTTCTGCCCCTCCATCCACTCTTTGTCCTGCCAGGCGTAGCCCTCCAGGTCATAGACGATGGAGGCCGTCGCCGGCCGCTGCTCCGCATAGTTGGCATAAGGGTCCGCCTTCAGGCTGGGACTGCCGCCCCGGAATTTCACCTCGTATTTGTAGAGCGTCCCGGCCGGAAGCTCCGGGATAAACAGCTCATAAATGCCGGAATCACTGATCCGCTGCATCTGATGGCGCCTGCCGTCCCAGAGATTGAAATCCCCCACCACGCTGACCCGCATGGCGTTGGGCGCCCACACGGAAAAGACCACGCCGGGCACGCCCTTCTGCGTCGTCGGGTGCGCTCCCATTTTTTTGTAGATCTCATAATGGATCCCGGCATCAAACCGTTTGACGTCCTCCTCACTATATATGGAAGAAAAACTGTAGGGATCGTGAAGGGTCTGAACCTCGCCGCTGTCCCAGGTCACCTCAAACACATAAGCGGGGATCCGCTTTCCCGGAATCAGCGCCGCAAAAAATCCCGCTTCGTCGGCCAGCTCCATCTCATACCGCTTTCCGCTCTTTTCCGTCACCACCGAGACGGCCGCCGCCGTCGGCAGGAACGCCTGGATCAAAATCCCGTCGTCCGTCAGGTGCGGCCCGAGGACCGACGCCGGCTCCTGGCACTCCGAGTAGGCAAGGGCCTCGATCTCCGGCCAGTCCATCAATTCGTATAATTTCTCGTTCATTGGCACATCCTCCTTGCTTTCATTCTATCATTTAAAGGCGGAGGATACAAGGACGGATTCCCTGAGTTTCCATAATTTTAATTTTTTTGGATATGACAACAAACCGGTCCCCGAGAGGGACCGGTTTGTTCCTGACTTAACGAAAATGATAGAAACTCAGCGCTGTCTCAGGCGCAGTCTCCGGGGGCTGCGCCCCCGGCTCCTCACTCGCCCAGCACTTCCACGTCGATCTTCATCATCTTGCAGATGGTCTTCAGCTCCTCGATGTGGTCGCCGTAAACGGCATGGGCATGGTTGGCGTCAAAGTTGTCCAGGAATACCTTGTAGTCAAAGTGCAGCTTCGCAAAGTTGTGGGGCCATTCCTTGTTGGTCAACTCCTCCCGCTCCTTGGGCATGGAGACCAACTCCGCCGTGAACATGACCATGCGGTATCTGCGCTTTCCGTCCTCGTCCATGGAACGGCAGAGTCTTGCGATGGTGCAGAGACCCGGAGCCGTCTGGCAGTTCACGTGGCAGCCGCCGCCTGCATAGATGTCCAGGCAGGGATAAAGGGTCACGTTCTTCAGATTCTCGTCGGGATCGTCGCTCTTCGCCGCATACCAGGTGGACTCGGAGCCGCAGTTGCAGAATTCCAGCACCTGATTCTCCTCGTCCCAGTGACGGACATCCATGAACACCACCGGATCCCCCGTCAAAAGCTTGAGCATCTGCATGGTCAGGGCGGCGTCGGAATCCGCTTCGCAGGCGTAGACCACCGGCTCCTTGGCGCCGTCCCAGTCATAGGGATCATTCATGAACGCCGCCGCAATACATTCCGTACAGTAATGGCAGCTCATGTCGTAATGGCATTTCACGCCGACGAAGTCGAACTCATTGTCCTTCTGGATCTTCTTGATGGCCTCGTAATGGCGGATCTGGGTCTTTAACTTCTCCGGAGTCAGCTTCTGCCCGTCGTACTCGATGGCCTTGCATTTCTCCGTCAGCCAGTTAAATGCCTTCTCCACCTGCTCCTCGGGAACCTCTGCGGCCAGACGGACGATCTCGCTCTGATCACAGTGCTCCACGTCCACGCCAAACTTTTCCTGCCAGTCCTGCATGTCCACGGTGGCGCTGTACATGCCCAGGGAACGGCCGCCGATGAGGCCGTATTTCTGTCCGTTCAGTCCGTTCACCACCCGGGCACATTTTCCAAAGGTGATGATCCGCCCCAGCACCTCGGGATCGTTGAAATCGCCGTACGCGCGGAAGTGGGTGATACCCTGCTGGTTCAGTGCGCCGCCGGCCGCCAGCATGGCCACCATGCCGGGCCAGTCCGGATTCAACTGGGCCGCCAGAAGGAACGGGCCCTGGCCGTATTTGGCTGCAATGGCCGAAAAGTTGGGCCATGCGAATACGCCGTAGGAGAAGATCGTTCCGTCCACACCCTTCGCTTTCAGCTTCTCCGCCTCGGCCCTGGCCGAAGCCACGGAGTTCACCAGATTGTCCGCCACGACCACGTCCACCCGGCCGTCCTTCTCCAGCGCCGCCTTGATCACGTCAAGCTGATGCTGCACCACGTCCTTGCTCTTCTCATGGACGACGGGATCACCGTCAGACAAGCCCATAATGCCCAAAAGTGGTTTTCTGTTTGCCATAACATACCTTCCTTTCCTTTTGACCGCCGCCCCCTGCGGCATAATCAGTTCCCGCTTCACTTCATACATGCACACTGGATTTATCACACATCTATTTCATATATGAAATGAATGATTTCATATACTGTGATTATACCACATGAAAAAAGGATTCGCAATCACAACTGCGGCATTTTCCCGCAATACACCTGGATCGCTTCATTGGCAAAAACTGCTGTGCCCGCTCCTCCTGCCGCATCAATATTCTTCGTAAAATCGCCGCCTCCCGCATACATCTTTCCCAGACCTGAGAGAATCTCATCCGTACAGGTATAAAAATGCTCCGTGATAAACGTCTGCAGTTTCTTCACCAATCCCTGTACCTCTGATGAGTCCGCCGCCTCTCCCACATGGCGGCCAAACTCTGTAAAAATCGTCATCATCTGTACATTCACGTTTCTTTCTTCCTCTCTGGTGCAGTCTTTGGTTTTTTCCTCAAATTCCCTGTATGCCTCGCTGTTTCCCCAAGATGCCTTCGCCTGAGCAGCATACTCATCAATCTTTTTTGTGTCAAATGCTGTAAAATCCATCGTATTCACTCCAATCGCTTTGATTCCGCGAGCCAGATCAATCAGGTTTTCCAGATGTTCCTTCTTAAGCAGCAGCAAAGTGATCTGCTGCTCCAATGCTTTCCCGCTGTCAAAATCAGGGCTCTCCATCATGGCTTTAATATCCTTGAGAGAAAACTCAAGCTCTCGGAACAGCAAAATTTGCTGTAGCTTTCCGATGGCCGCATCGTCATACAGCCGATAGCCTGACCTGGTATATTCTGCCGGACGCAGAAGTCCAATTTGGTCATAATACTGCAGGGTGCGTGCACTCACACCTGCCAGCTCACTCACTTCATGTACCGTCCTCATATGATCTTCCCTCCTCGCGTAACCTTAGTATAAACTATGACGTAACGTAGGAGTCAACCACCTTTTCAACAAAATTTTGATAGACGTTTCTTTTTTTTACTTGCCCTTGACATTTGTCCGATTTCATACTATAATGCTTCTCTGTAACTTTACTAAACTGCCAAAGATCGCCGCACCGATTCAAGATTGTCACAGGAGTTTTGTAACATGAACATTCAATTATCGGATCATTTTACCTACAAAAAACTTTTCCGTTTCACCCTCCCCTCTGTCGTCATGATGGTGTTTACCTCCATTTACGGAGTGGTGGACGGCTTTTTCGTGTCAAATTTTGCCGGGAAGACCGCCTTTGCCGCCGTCAACCTGGTCATGCCCTTCGTCATGATCCTGGGCGGCGTGGGATTCATGATCGGTACCGGCGGAACGGCCCTTGTCTCCCGTGTATTGGGGGAAGGGCGGAGGGATCTGGCCAACCGGTACTTTTCCATGTTGATCTATGCCACGCTGATTCTGGGTCTCGGCCTGTCCGCATTTGGAATCGCATTCATGGAACCGATTGCCGCCTTTCTGGGCGCCACCGGGGAAATGATGGGCGACTGTGTTCTTTACGGCCGCATCGTCATCGGCTTCAATGCGGCCTTCATGCTGCAGAATGTCTTCCAGAGCTTTTTCATCGCCGCCGAAAAACCGAAGCTGGGACTCTACGCCACCGTGACGGCGGGAGTCGTCAACATGGCCCTGGACGCCCTGTTCGTGGGCGTGTTCTCGTTTGGTGCGGCAGGTGCGGCCATTGCCACCGGGATCAGCCAGTGCATCGGAGGGATCCTGCCCCTGTTCTATTTCCTCCGTCCAAACGGGAGCCTTCTGCGGCTCACGAGGACAAGAATGGAGAGCCGCCCCCTTCTCAAAGCTTTTGGAAACGGCTCTTCCGAGCTCATGAGCAACATTTCGTCCTCCGTCGTCAGCATGATCTACAACTTCCAGCTTCTCCGGTACGTGGGGGAGGACGGCGTCTCGGCCTACGGCGTGCTCATGTATGTGCAGTTTATTTTTATTGCCATCTTCATCGGCTACTCCATCGGCAGCGCCCCCGTGGTCGGCTACCATTACGGTGCCGGAAACCATCCGGAACTCAAGAACATGCTCAAAAAAAGCATATGGCTCATGGGCGGCTCCGGAATCATCCTGAGCATCCTCGCATTCTCCCTGGCGGATCCCCTCGCAGGAATTTTCGTCGGCTATGACAGAGATCTTTTTGCGCTCACCAGCCATGCGTTTCGCCTGTTTTCCTGCTCGTTCCTGCTGGCCGGCCTGAATATCTTTGCCTCCTCCTTCTTTACCGCATTGAGCAATGGGGCCGTATCTGCGGCAATCTCCTTCCTGCGGACCCTGGTCTTCCAGACCTCCTCCGTCCTGGTCCTGCCTGTCTTTTTTGACGTGGACGGAATCTGG
>CAJUOF010000044.1 GCA_910587905.1 uncultured Lachnospiraceae bacterium | reverse complement strand
GTCATCCAGACGGTGGTAGCGCAGGGAGGTGAAATCCAGCCGTTCCCCGATGTGCCGTACCATCTCCTGATACTCGGCCGTTTCCGGGTTGGAATAGGCGTCCAGCCTTGCAAATTTGTCATCGCCCTCCATGTCCCTTATGACCTGTCTGGTGATCAGATCCATTTCCGAGGAGGAACGGGAGAAATTCAGGTATTTGCAGCCATAGAGCAGGGGCGGGCAGGCCGGACGGATATGAACCTCCTTGGCGCCGCTCTGATACAGAAACTGGGTGGTTCCCCGCATCTGCGTTCCTCGGACGATGGAATCGTCGATGAGCAGGAGGCGCTTGCCCTGGATCAGGTCGTGGACGGGGATCAGCTTCATCTTTGCGATCAGGTTCCTCTGGGTCTGGATGGTCGGCATGAACGAGCGGGGCCAGGTGGGCGTGTATTTGATGAAAGGACGGGAAAACGGAATGCCCGATTCATTGGCATAGCCGACGGCGTGGGCCGTCCCCGAATCCGGCACGCCGGCCACCGTGTCGGGCCGCACGGTATCCCGCTTCGCAAGCTTTGCGCCGCATTGGTAACGCATCTGTTCCACGTTGATGCCTTCGTAAGAGGAAGACGGATATCCGTAATAAATCCAGAGGAAGGTGCAGATCTTCATGTCCTTTCCCGGCTGGACCAGCGTTTTCATGCCCTCCGGAGTGATCACGGCGATCTCGCCGGGGCCGAGCTCTTTATAATCGCTGTAACCGAGATTCAGATAGGCGAAGCTTTCAAAAGCGGCGCAGTAGGCGTCCTCCTTTTTGCCGATGGCCACAGGAGTCCGTCCCAGCCGATCCCTTGCGGCATAGATCCCCTTGGGCGTCATGATCAGCATGGTCAGAGAGCCGTCGATCAGCTCCTGGGCATATTGAATGCCTTCAATAAAATTCTCTTTTTGGTTAATCATGGTCGCCACCAGTTCCGTGGCGTTGATGAGCCCGCCGCTCATTTCAAAGAAATGGGAGTGGGAGGACTGTAAAAGCTTGTCCGCAATGGCGTCGGCATTGTTGATCTTTCCGACCGTGGTGATCGCATAAGTTCCGTGATGGGAACGGATCAGGAGCGGCTGCGGTTCATAGTCGGAAATGCAGCCAATACCGAGATTTCCTTTCATTGAATTGGCATCCCGGTCGAATTTTGTCCGAAAAGGAGAATTTTCAATGTTGTGAATGGCACGGTCAAAGCCCTTTTCTTTATCATAGGTAACCATGCCGGCACGCCTTGTTCCAAGGTGGGAATGATAATCCGTACCGAAAAACAAATCAAAAACACAGTCATTTTTGGAAGCAACTCCAAAGAAACCACCCATAATTTATCCTCCGAATTATGTGAAAACGGGACAGTAAATGCCCCAATATGTAAAAGAACAGTAACAGTATACTAAAAAAGAAAGGAAGCCACAAGAGGAAAATTTTACTTTATCATTTCTATGAAATGGCGCATGGCGCAGGTGAGGTAGGCGCTCTTCCGGTAATAGAGCTGCCCGCTTCGCCAGGTATCTGTTCCCTTAATCTGAAAAACATAGAAAGAGTTTATATAGTCTTCCAATAGAAAATGGCTTACGATTGAAGCCCCTACGCCCAGCCGAACAAAATTTACGCAGGCAGAGACTGTTTCCAGCTCCAGCACAATCTGAGGGCGAATGCCGGCTTGGTCGAAGAGACGGTTGGTACAGGCTCTGAGATGATTTCCCTCAAGAAGGGTAATGAACGGATAAGCCTTAAAGCAGGAAAGAGAAACCGCTTTTTTCTCAGATAGAGTATCAATATGGGCCAATTCCCTGCGGGAAAGCTGCTTTTGCAGAAGTTCTTCACTGATTTTATAATTTTGTGACAAAACAGAAGGGGAAGAACGCAGAAAGGTCAGGAGGAAGGATATGGACAGCATTTATGACAAGTTTTCCGGAATGGGCATTGAAAATGCGCCGGGACAAACAGGGAGCAAAGAGAGAGAGACCGTGGAGCTTTCAGGCTTCCATGGGAAGTACATTGACTTTGGCTCGGCTGATTTAAGAATTTATGAACCGTTTCCCGGGGCTCTGGAGGCCTTCGATGAGGGGGTACAGAATCCGGACACGCCGGTATTCGGCTCTTACCGGGGACGGGCAGATATGTTAAAAGAGGTCGCCGGAAAATTATCTCGGTATGCCGGAGCAAAGATTGACCCAGAGCGGGAACTGATCCGACGCCGGGTTTTGTGGGGGCGCTGTTTCTTGCTTTGGGGGCGACCGTCATGCCGGGAGACCGGGTGGCCGTTATACAGCCGGACTATTTTGATTACCATAAGATTGTGGAGTTTTTGCAGGGGGAATGTGTTCCCGTTCCCCTTCATTATAAAAAGGTATCAAAAGGCGCGGGGATCGATTTTGCAGAGATGGAAAAAGCGTTTAAGAATGGTGCAAAGTTTTTTGTTTTTGCCAATCCCAATAATCCGGTCGGCTGTGTGTATACACGGGAGGAATGCTCAGAGATTGCCGCCCTGTGCCGGAAATATGATGTGACATTGATTGTAGATGAGCTTTATGCCAGAACGATTTTTTCCGGTACGGAGTATACGCATATTTGCGCGCTGGAAGAGGCACCGGATAAGCTGATCACGGTGCTGGGGCCCTCCAAGACAGAATCGGCCAGCGGCTATCGTCTTGGCGTGGGTTTCGGGCCGGAGGAGATCATTGGCCGGATGGAGCAGCTCCAGTCTATTGTGTCTCTCAGGTGTGCCGCATACAGCCAGTCAGTGTTTAAAGTTTGGTTCCACGAGCCGGAGGAATGGCTTGAAGAGCGTCTTTCACGGCTGACCCGGACTAGAGATGAACTGACGAGGCTGGTGCGGAGCTTCGATGGCTGCCTGGTGCGCTCGGCAGAGGGCGGGACCTATGCATTTGTCGAGCTTCCGAAGCTTACGATACCGATCGAAGAATTTTGCCGCATCTGCAAAAAAATGCGGATGCGTCCGGGACGCCGGGCACTAA
This sequence comes from uncultured Lachnospiraceae bacterium, assembly GCA_910587905.1. GTDB lineage: Bacteria > Bacillota > Clostridia > Lachnospirales > Lachnospiraceae > Lientehia. Next base: position 2,296 of record CAJUOF010000044.1, on the reverse strand, counting down.
TTTTGGCCCGCAGTTTACGCATCATTTCCGAGTGAGTTTCGCTTAGGATCATGAGCTTTGTCTGGATGCGGTGGAACGCATATTGAATATTATGAAGCTTTATAGGGAGCTCTGATAAAAGTGGAAAATGGAAAGAAGTGGGGAAATGAGATGGATATTTTGAAGGAAAGATTTGAACGGACACAAAAAGGGAATTTAAATGACTTTCATGGGATGACCGATTCAGAAGAGGTTGACAGACTGGAAGGCTTCCATGGAGCGCCGATCAATTTTGGTTCGGCAGATGTACAGGTTTTTAAGCCCTTTCCGGATGCACTGAAATATATCGAGGAGGAGTTGGACATTGGCACAGAGCAGGTGTTCTGTCCCCAGAAGGGGCGGCCGGAGATCACGGAATATGTGGCAGAAAAGCTTTCGGAATATACAGGCGCATATATTGATCCGAAAAAGAATATCATATTGACTCCGGGGGCCATGGGAGCAGCCTTTATTCACTGGAAGAGGCAGAAGCGATCGCTGATCTGGCGGAAAAATATCAGGTGATACTGATCGTAGACGAGCTATACTCCCGGTCACTTTTTCCGGGATACCGGTTTACCCATATCTGTGGGTTGGGGAATCGGCCGGAAAGGATGATTACCTGTCTGGGGCCTTCTAAAACGGAAATGGCGGCGGGATTCCGGCTTGGTGTGGCGGTTGGGACGGAGGAACTCATCAACCGTATGGCGATTTTGCAGTCCATTGTCTCTCTGCGCTGTGCCAGCTATAATCAGTCTGTATTCCGCGCCTGGTTCAATGAGCCGGAAGGCTGGCTGGAAGAACGCCATAAACAATTGGAGCGGATTCATGAGGCTCTTTTGCGCACAGTCGCTTCGTATGAGGGTGTTTCTATGCGTCCGGCTGAGGGAGGCTCCTATGCATTCATTAAAATTCCGGAGCTTAAGATATCGATCGGCGATTTTGTCCGTAGCTGTAAAGAATCGGCAGACGCGGTTATCGAACCTGGAACAAAATTCGGACCGAAGTACACCAGGCATTTCCGGATCAATTTTGCGCAGGATTATGAGAAATGCATAGGGGCAGTGGATAGAATTTTGAAGATTGCCAAGCTTTACAGACGTTAAATTCCTATGATCTGCCGCCCTGTGGACGAAATTGGAAGGGCGGCAGGAGTGTTTGAGACAGGATACAAGGATGTCTTATTGCATGCCAAAAGAGCGGACGTTAGTGTCACTTTTTCTGGGTGTAGGACTAGACTCCACTTGAATGGGGAGATATGGAGCCGTCCTGACAGCCGCCTGCGGATATTTATTTTTTGAGAAGGTAAGGCCTGAGAATGACCTTATCTTTCTCTATTTTATGGATGCCGAATGCTTCCGGCCTTTTATACAGATCATGGTAGAGGAAGTCGGCCAGATCCAGGGAACTCTTCCTAGAAGGACATGGACGTATTTCCGGAAGAGCTCCGTCCCCAGGACGGATTCCAGAAGGTCGACGCCGTCCCTCATAGCCAGCGCGGTCTTGCTCTCGTGGTAAAGGGCAAAGAGGAGGCCGGCATTTATAAATTGAAAGGTCTGGATAAAGGGGCCGCTGGTTTTGTCATTATAAACGGTATCCATCTGCGTGACAAAGACATCCGGATTTTCAGACAGGGATTCCCTGGATTTCTTTTTGGGGATCCTGCGGGAAACCTGGCGGCGCAGGTCCATGACCGTAATGCCGGCAATTTCATGGAACACGCCGGCTTCGATGTCATTGTAAAGGGTCTTTCACAGATGCCCAGTTCCGGGTGGTTGGTGACGATCTGAAAGGGGGACTGTCCCTGGGCCATATAGAGTGTAAGACTAAATGCAGCGTTTGTTCAAGTGGGAATAAGTGTAAGACTAACATCCACTTTGCCCCCTTCAAAGTGGAAATAAACTTTTCACTTCACTAAGTTGGAAAAAGATTAAAAAAAATGAAAAATTCCATTGACAGGATGGTTAGTTAGTGCTAGAATATCACTTGCGCGTGTGAAAAACGGCGGCAAAAAAGAGTTTTTCCGATAGAAATCGGATAGAGAAAACAAAAAAAGAATATAAAAAATGCAGACTTCCTCTTGACAAGCTATCTCTGGTGTAGTAAAATATTTGAGCACACTTTTGGAGAGGTATCGAAGTGGTCATAACGAGGCGGTCTTGAAAACCGTTTGTCCGCAAGGGCGCGTGGGTTCGAATCCCACCCTCTCCGGTCACTGGGAGCAGCGATAGGCGGTATATAATAAGGAAGATTGTCATTCAGGCACAGCATGGAGAAG
>CAJUOF010000043.1 GCA_910587905.1 uncultured Lachnospiraceae bacterium | reverse complement strand
ACGCGCCTGCTCTGCAAGCATTACGGGACAAAAGTAATCGTCCTGATCGATGAATATGACGTGCCTTTGGATAAAGCGTTTCAAAACGGGTATTATCCGCAGATGGTGGATCTGATCCGCTCCCTGTTCGGCCCGGTTCTCAAGACCAATGAAAATCTGTATTTTGCGGTGATCACCGGGTGTCTCAGGATTGCCAGGGAGAGCATCTTCACGGGCTTGAATAATTTCAAGGTGAGGACGCTTTCCGATGCGGACTATGCGGAGTATTTCGGCTTTACGGACGGGGAGGTCCGTGCCATGCTGCAGTATTACGGGATCCCGGAAGCGTTTGGAAAGATGAAAGAATGGTACGACGGCTACCATATCGGCTCAGTGGACATTTATTGTCCCTGGGATGTGCTGAACCAGTGTGACAGACTCCGCCTGTCCAAGGATGCGCCGATGGAGGCACACTGGGAGAACAGCAGCAGCAATGCCATTGTGCGGGATATTCTCGAACACGCGACCGCGACGACGAAGGACCAGATCGAGGCTTTGATCTCCGGAGAGTATGTGGAAAAAAGATTGATGCCGGAACTTACCTACACGGATCTTGACAGCGGGGATGAGGAAACCCGCCAGACATATCTCTGGAGCGTTTTGTTTTCCACGGGATATCTGACGGATGCGGGCCTGTCTGGGGAGGGGCTGAGCAGGCTCCGAATTCCCAACCGGGAAGTGCGGGGGATCTATGAAAAGAGGATTCGTTCCTGGTTCAGGGAGAAAGTGACAATGCATTCAGAACAATGGCTGGCGTTTTGTAATGCTGTCAAAAGTGGCAGGGACTCTGAGGTTCAGGAGCTTTATAATGAATTTTTATCGAATTCTGTCAGCATCCGGGATACCTGTGTGAGGAATGACATGAAAGAGAATTACTATCATGGCATGCTTCTCGGACTTTTGCAGGCGAAGGGAAACTGGGTGGTAAAATCGAATGCAGAATCCGGCGCAGGCTATGCGGATATCCAGATTGAGATCCCGGCAGAAAAAACGGGCTGTGTGATCGAAGTGAAATATGCGCAGAGCGGCCGTTTGGACGCCGCGTGTAAAGAGGCTTTGGAACAGATCGAGAAAAAGGGTTATGCAAAGTCCATGCGGAGAGACGGGATGGAAACGATTCACAAATATGGGATCGCATGTTATAAAAAGAGCTGTCAGGTGGTGTGCAGAAGTGATTGAGAAAAACCGGGAGATAACCTTATGAGACAGACCGTATTCGATCATATCAAAAAGAAATACAAAGTTTCTCCGGAATATCCCTGGGGGGACGACAACGCTGTGTTCCGCCACGGCGACAACAGGAAATGGTTCGCCCTGGTGATGCGGGTGGGGAGAGACAAGCTGGGCCTTCCCGGAGAGGAGGAGGCCTGGGTGGTCAATCTGAAGCTGGACGACCTGTTTTTCCGGGAAGCGCTCCTCGGGGAGGAGGGGATCCTTCCGGCCTGGCACATGAACAAGCGGCACTGGATCACCGTCCTTCTGGACGGCACGGTCCGGGAAGACACGGTTTTCGACCTGATCGACCGGAGCTTCCTGGCCACGGCGTCGGCGAAGAAGAAGGAGAAGTTCCGCCCGCCCAAGGAATGGGTGGTTCCCGCCAATCCGAAGTATTACGATATTGAGCGTGCCTTCGAGGAGGCGGAGGAGATCGACTGGAAGCAGGGCAGGGGCATCAAAAAGGGGGACACGGTGTACATGTACGTGGCGGCCCCGGTGTCGGCCATCCTTTTTCAGTGCAGGGTGACGGAGACGGACATTCCGTATACTTATGCGGACAAGAACGTGGCCATGACGGCGCTGATGAAGATCAAATTGCAGGGACGTTACCGGCCGGACCAGTTCCCCTTTGAAGTTTTGAAGGAAGAGTATGGGATCTTTGCGGTGAGGGGGCCGAGAGGGCTCCCCCATTCCCTGAGCGAGGCCCTGAAGAGACAGGGGAAAGACCGAAAATATAGGTGATTGCGAAACCGCAAAACCGGGGAAGGATTCTGACGATTGCATCCAGGAAAAGCCCTTTGCGCCATGGAAATGAGACCATGGAAAACGGGAGGGCCGGAGCCCTCCTGTTTTCTGCGCTTATGGGCTCATTGGAATGTTTGGCGCAGCAGGCTTTGGATGGATCAATCGTCAGAATCCACTCTGCAATTTTGAGTTTCGCAATCACCGATCAGAAGAACAGGAGGAAAGGATCATGAACATTTTTATCTGTTACGACAGGTGCGGCACCTGCAGGAAGGCGGAGCAGTGGCTTAAGGGGAGGGGCGTCGCCTATGAGAAACGCCCCATCAAGGAGGAGAACCCTTCTTTTGAAGAATTGAGAGCCTGGTGGGAGAAGAGCGGCCTTCCGCTGAAGCGGTTCTTCAATACCAGCGGCCAGCTTTACAAGTCCATGAATTTAAAGGACAGGCTGAAGGAGATGGACGAGGAGGAGCAGCTTAAGTTCCTGGCGACGGACGGCATGCTGGTGAAGCGCCCGATCCTTTTGGCGGGGGATGTGGTGCTGGTGGGATTTAAGGAGCCGGAATGGCAGGAAACGCTCAAGTGAAGAATCGATAATAAAACCGCCTCTGTTTTGACGAGAAACAGAGGCGGTTTTATTATGATAGTAAAAAGGGAGGAGAGCTGAAGACAGCTCATGTTATGAAAAAAATATTGCGGCATTAGCACTGGCTGATGCTCCGAATATTGTCAGTTGTCATGGTCGGTGTTGCTTTGTCGCTGTTGTTTTGTTTATGGTTATAGTATATGGGGCAATCATGAAGAAATCGTGTTACTTCTGTAAAAAGATTTTGAATGATATTTGAACAAAATATGAACGGATTGACGAAAGTTTATCAATCTGTCCGGGGAAGGGAAGATATTCTGCTTGTAAATACGGGTATAAAATGTTACCATGGTGTTAGCTGAAAACATGGATTCTGAGGTGAGGATATGGTAATCACGTACAAATGTCCGTCCTGCGGAGCGCCGATGCTGTTTGACCCGGAGCGCCAGAAGCTGTCCTGCGACCACTGCGGTACGGAGCTTTCCGCAAAGGAGTACGAGGAGCGGTATGGAAAACCGACCCTGCGGGAAGAGACGGAAGAGGAAAAAGCGGCGGACCGCATGGATGCGGGGCCGGTGGAGACAGAGGAGGAGGGGGAGCGGGTCTCCTACGAGCGGGGCTCCACCATGCATGTGAAAAAATACCATTGTTCCTCCTGCGGGGCGGAGGTGGTCACCGACGAGACGACGGCGGCTTCCGTCTGCGGCTTCTGCGGGAGCCCGACGCTCCTTGAGGAACGGATGGAGGGGGCGAAGCGGCCGGAGCGGGTGATTCCCTTCCGGGTGACGAAAGAGCAGGCGGCGGAAAAATTCCGTGCCTGGACGAAGCGGGGGCTGTTCACGCCGGCCGGTTTTCGCAGCCAGAGCACCATCGACAAGATCACCGGGATCTACGTGCCCTTCTGGCTGGTGGATTACCAGGCGAACGTGAGACTCCACGCCCGCTGCACCAGGACGAGGGTGACCCGTTCCAAGGATACGGAATACATATACACGGATCATTACGACGTGAGGCGGAACGTGGATGCGGGCTATGAGAAGATCCCCATGGACGCTTCGGAGAAGATGGACGACGGGACCATGGATCTCTTGGAACCGTTCCACTATCAGGATTTAAAGCCTTTCGAGCTTCCCTACCTGTCCGGGTATCTGGCGGACGTTTACTCCTATACGGAGAAGGACATGGAGGGCCGGGGAAAGCACCGGGTCCGGGAGTATGCCCTGGCGGCGGCCAGGGGGAGCATTTCCGGCTACAGCGGCGTGAACGTGGTGGACCAGCGGCTTAGGATCGACGAGACGGGGGCCGAGTACGTGATGCTTCCCGTGTGGATGCTCAATTACCGCTATCAGGGAAAAAATTATCAGTTTGCCATCAACGGGCAGACCGGGAAGCTGGTGGGAACCCTGCCCCTCAGCAAGGGCAGGATGCTCGGATGGTGGGCGGGACTCACGGCGGGGCTGTTTACGGTGGTCACGGTGATTTCGGTGATAGGAGGGATGTTATGAGGGGCGACGGGAGGGCTGTCACAGGGAGATCCTGGGGAAAGCGGCTGCTTGCCGTGCTGGCGGTGGCCGCCGTCCTCGGGCTTGCCTGTGGGTTTGACAGCCAGGAACGGAAGGTTTATGACGACGGGGAATTACTGACGGAAGCCGAGGAGAACGAGCTGCAGGAGCTTCTGGTGAAGACGGCGGAGCGCACGGAGCAGGACCTGGTCATCGTGACCACCCGGGACAACGGGGGAAAAGAAGCCAGGGACTACGCCGATGACTTTTATGACGAGCACGGCTTTGGCTACGAGAAGGAGAACGGCTCCGGCGTCCTGTTTCTGATCGACATGGACGCCCGCACCTTTTATATCAGTACAGCGGGGACGGCCATCGAAAAGTACACGGACGCAGAGATTAATGACACGCTGGATGCGGTCATGCCCGACATGCGGGCCGGAGACTATGCGGGCGCCTGTTTCACCTTTGTCTCGGAGGCGGAGCGGTGTCTGGCGGGCGGTGAGACTGGGGATAACGGGTATTATGACAAAAAAGAGGACCGGTTTGTGGAATATCCCGCCGCAAAGGAGGAGCCGGGCTGGAAGAAGGCGGTTTCACCGAGGCGGCTGGCGATCGTGTTTTCCATTTCGGCGGCGGTTTCGGCCTTCGTGGTCCTGATTATTTCCTGGAACCGGAAAACCAGGATGAGCGTGAACGGCGGCACCTACATGAAAGACGGCGGTCTGCAGTTTCGGGAGCGGAGCGACCGGTTTACCCACACGACGGTGGTGACCCGCCAGATTCCGAAGGACAATGGGGGAAGCGGGGGCGGAGGGGGCCGCAGCCACAGCTTGTCCCATACCAGCAGCAGCGGCCGGAGCCATGGAGGCGGAGGCCGGAGCTTTTAGCGGATGCACGGCGATGACCGGAACCATATGGCAGGTAATTGCGAAATGTGAAATTATAGGAATATTCTGCCAATATGTCCGGAGGGAGCCTGCTGCGCCAAGCGTTCCGGCAAGCCCAGAACCGCAGAAGCCACTCGGGATTGGTCCCTCCTGCCTTCCCTGGTCTTGCCTTCACGGCGCAGAGGGCTTTTTCCGGAAAATTGCCAGAATATTCAATGAATTTTTGAGTTTCGCAATTACCTGGAACAATATAATAAAGAAAGGAAACGGAGAACAATGGAAGAGAGAAAGAACCCGGTAGTGACGATTGAGATGGAGAACGGAGGCGTGATCAAGGCGGAGCTTTATCCGGAGGTCGCCCCCAACACGGTGAACAATTTTATCAGTCTGGTGAGGAAGGGCTTTTATGACGACCTGATCTTTCACCGGGTGATCCGGGGCTTTATGATTCAGGGGGGCTGCCCGCTGGGCCAGGGCACCGGGGGCCCCGGCTATCAGATCAAGGGGGAATTTTCGATCAACGGCGTGAAAAACGATCTGGCCCATGATCCCGGCGTGCTCTCCATGGCAAGGGCCATGCATCCGGATTCGGCGGGCTCCCAGTTTTTCATCATGCATGAGAAGTCCCCTCACCTGGACGGACAGTATGCAGCCTTCGGGAAGGTGATCGAGGGCATGGACGTGGTGAACGCCATCGCGGCCACGCCGACCGGTTATGCCGACCGGCCGCTGGATGAGCAGAGGATGAAATGCGTGACGGTGGAGACCTTCGGAGTGGATTATCCGGAGCCGGAGAAGTGCTGACGAGGCGCGGCGGGGGCAAAGTATGAATATTGAGATCAGAAAAGAAGCGCAGGAGCTCCACAGCTACGTGGTAAACCTGCGGAAGCATTTCCACCAGCACCCGGAGCTGTCGCTGGAGGAATGGGAGACGTCGAAACGGATTCAGGAGGAGCTCACGGAGATCGGTGTTCCGGTCACTCCGGTGGCGGAGACGGGGGTCATCGGGTTGATTGGCTCGGGGGGGCCGGTGATCGCACTGCGCGCGGACATCGACGCCCTGAAGGTGGAAGAGCAGAATGACATCGTGTATAAGTCCTGCGTGCCGGGAGTCATGCATGCCTGCGGGCACGACGCCCACACGGCGGCGCTGTTGGGGGCGGCGAGGATTTTAAAGGCCCATGAGGATGAGCTGAACTGTACGGTGAAGCTGATCTTCCAGCCCGGCGAGGAGGTTTCCAAGGGAGCCAAAATGATCCTGGAAGCCGGACACCTGGACCATGTGGAGCAGATCTTCGGCCTTCACGTGTTTGCGGACATTCCGGTGGGCTATGTGAACATCGAGCCGGGACCCAGGATGGCGGAATCCGATTATTTTAAAATTACCATCAAGGGCCGGCAGGGGCACGCCGGGAAGCCGCAGCAGTGCGTGGACGCGACGGTGGCGGCGGCGGCAATGATCCTGAATCTCCAGCAGATCGTCAGCCGGGAGACCAATCCCATCGACTCGGCGGTGGTGACCATCGGGCACGTGGAGTGCGGGACCGTGCGGAACGTCATCGCCGGCTCGGCGGTTCTGGAAGGGACGGTCCGGACCTTCTCCAGGGATGAGGGCAGGCGGATCAAGAACGCGGTCAAGCGGGTGGCCATGGGGACGGCCGCCACCTATCACGCGACGGCCAACGTGGAATACAATCTTTCCGCCCACCCGGCGGTGGACAACGACCTGGACGTGGCGGAGATCGCCTTCTCCGGCGCGGCGGAGGTATTTGACCGGAAGGCGTTCCTGGATGTGCCAAAAATGATGCTGGGCGAGGATTTCTCCGTGTATCAGCAGCGGGTACCGGGAGCGTTCGCCTTCATCGGCGCCGGCAACGAGGAGATGGGACGTGCCTATCCCAACCACCACGAGAAGTTCAACATCGACGAGGACGCCGTGACCAATTCCGTCATGATGTATCTCGCCTACGTGCAGGAGTACGTGAACCGGAAGGAGCAGGAGGCGAAAGGGCAGGGGGCTGCAAAGAAATCGGCATCCCAGGAGGGCGGACTGTTCGGGCGGTTCCAGAAGCTGCGTAAGGAGCGGGAGAAGAAATAGTGTGGGCAGCAGGTCGTGGCGCAGATATTTTCCAAAAGCGAATCGTGGGAGCGCTTGAAGTTGGGCTTGTGCCAGGTGAAATAGAAAGTGACGGAGGGTCGTGGCACAGATATTTTCCAAAAGCAAACCGTCGGCGTGTTTGAAGTCGGGTTTGTGCCAGGTGTAAATAGAAAGTGACGGAGGGTCGTGGCGCAGATATTTTCCAAAAGCAAACCGTCGGCGTGTTTGAAGTCGGGTTTGTGTTGGACAATATCTGCGCCATGACCTACGCAACCCCCGATTATTTTTGATGCTTGCTCCAAAATCCATTGTATTTTTGGGGAAACATGTGCTATACTGTGGATACAAAATACTGCGGAGTACAATATATGAGAGACGAAATCAATCTGAGGGCCTACGGAAAGATCAACCTGGGCCTGGATGTGACTGGGAAACGGCCGGATGGGTATCACGAAGTGCGGATGGTCATGCAGAACGTGAGCCTGTATGACAGTGTAAAAATCAGAATCAGGCGGACGCCGGGGATCGGGGTGCGGACAAACCTGCCTTTTCTTCCCACGGGGCCGGACAATCTGGTCTATCGGGCGGCAAAGCTTTTGATGGATGAGTTTGGCGTTGAGGAGGGCGTTTCCATTTCTTTATATAAGAAGATACCGGTGTCGGCCGGCATGGCCGGAGGCAGCAGTGATGCGGCGGCTGTCCTGGTGGGCATGAACCGGATGTTCCGGCTGGGCCTTTCCAAGAGACAGCTCATGGAGCGGGGCATGAAGTTGGGGGCGGACATTCCCTACTGCATTATGAGGGGAACTGCTCTGGCGGAAGGAATCGGTGAAAAGCTGCGCCGGCTTCCTTCTATGCCGGAGTGTTTCCTTCTTCTGGCGAAACCGCCGATTAATGTTTCCACCAAATTTGTATATGGAAATTTGAAGGCGGACAGTCTTCCGTTTCACCCGGATATTGACGGAATCCAGAGAGGACTGGAGGAAAGGGATTTGGCAGCGATTGCTTCCTGCATGGGAAATGTGCTGGAGACTGTGACGATACCGGCACATCCTCAAATTCAGGAGATTAAGGATCAGATGAAAGCGTCCGGGGCGTTGGAGGCACTTATGAGCGGGAGCGGGCCAACGGTATTCGGGATCTTTACGGAACGGGAAGCGGCTTTAAAGGCCGAGACAAAGATACGGGACGGCGGCTTAGCCAGACAGGTTTATATGGCAAGGCCGTTTCATGTGGACGGAGGCAATCGGAGGTAGGAGATGGACGCATGGAGAGTGAAGGAAAATGAATACCTTCCCTTGCGGGAGGTGGTGTTTAATACTCTGAGGAGAGCGATCCTTCGGGGAGAGCTGGTTCCGGGACAGAGATTGATGGAAATTCAGCTGGCAGAGAAGATGGGAGTCAGCCGTACTCCTGTGAGGGAGGCAATTCGCAAATTGGAGCTGGAAGGCTTAGTAGTCATGATTCCCAGAAAGGGCGCTGAGGTGGCTCATATCTCCGGAAAGAATCTGCGGGATGTGCTGGAGGTTCGGAGAGCCCTTGAGGAGCTGGCCGGAGAGTTGGCCTGTAAGCGTATGACGGACGAAGAGTTGAAGCAGCTCGAGAAAGCGAACCATAAGTTTATCTCCGTGCTGGGAAGCGACGACATTACGACAATCGCTCAAGCGGACGAGGCGTTTCATGGTCTGATTTACCAGGCGACGGAGAATGACCGGCTGATCCAGATGGTCAATCATCTGCGGGAACAGATGTACCGATATCGGATCGAGCATATCAAAGATCGCTCCCAGAGAAAAATTCTAGTACAGGAGCATCAGGAAATTATGTGCGCTCTGGCTGCGAGAGATGTGGAGGCAACCAGGAGGACCATTCGGAACCACATCAATAAGCAGGAAATCACCATAGGGAAGCATATTAAGGCGCGCGAGGAGTCTTAAGGGGCAAATGAAGAGCGGGATGGGGAGCGTGGTCAAAATAGTTCTGTCAGCCATTCGGCCAGGCGAAAACGGATCTGTGGCTTGGTATCCTTTTCGGCAGGCAGCAGGGTTTCGTAAGTGTCCTCGTCGAGGATGGTCTTAAGCTCTTCTTTGGAATCCTCCGGCACGACGCCGGAGGCAACGTCAACGAAGCAGAGGGAAGGGTAGAGGATACACCACCAGTTTTTGCCGTCTCCGTCCCCGATGATAATGCGAAAGGCTTCATAGGTGCCGCAGGGGAAGGTTAGGTCCCCATAAGCCTTGGTCGGGAAATACCAGGGTTCCAGGGAGAGAGAAACAGAGTAATCAAAACCGGCCGAATCGATGAGATCTTCGGCGATTTTTTTTATATCCGCTTCGTGGGCAGAGAGAAAGGCTTTGGTGGAGGCGAGATCGGCATCCTCCGGGAGCGCCGTTTCTAAATAATCCAGGACGGCAGCTTTGACAGAAAGCTTGAGTGCCTGGTCTTCCTCGGAATCACTGTTGGCGAGAACGTGGAATCGCAAAATGTGGCCGGTCAGGTCCTCGTGGACAGCGCGCACTGCCCGGTCGGTGGAGAGCCACAGGGAAATGGCCCCCACACAGAGCAGGGCCAGAAGAAAACCTAGGATGATCCGTTCTTTTTTCATATTTTCATACTCCTTTATGTAAACTGGTATAGGAAGAGTGTTCCCCATTTTTGGAATTTATAACAATTTAACATTGAAGAAATACGGAAAGAAAGGTACAATGAGAGGGAGTTTGAAAAAATAGGAGAAAACCATAGAAAGAGGGCGTTCCAATGGCAAAACAGACGGTGGCGGTATTTTTTGGAGGACAGTCATCCGAGCATGAGATTTCCTGCCTGTCGGCAGTCAATGTGATCGGAAGCATTGATCGGGATCACTATGATGTGGTACTTGTTGGCATTACCGAAGAAGGGGAATGGCTTCTCACGGACAGTGTGGGGGAGATTCCTTCCGGTGCATGGAGGAAAGGCTCTGTCCGGGCAGTACTTTCCCCTGATGCAAAGCATCATGGCCTGCTGGTTTTGGATGGAGAGCGGGTAAGTGTCCGGCATATTGACGTGGCAATCCCGGTACTCCACGGGCTTTACGGGGAGGACGGAACCATCCAGGGACTTCTGGAATTGTCACAGATTCCCTATGTGGGCTGCAATGTATTGGCTTCTGCCATTTCTATGGATAAATATTATACGAAGCTGGTGGTGGACCGACTGGATATCCGGCAGGCGGCTTACGTGGCAGTGAGGAAGGAAGAACTGTCCGATTTGCAGGAGTTGACGGCGCGGGTGGAGGAGAAGCTTTCCTACCCGGTATTTATCAAACCCTGCAATGCGGGCTCGTCCAAGGGAGTTTCCAAGGCAGAAAACAGAGAAATGCTGGTGTCCGGATTGTTGGAGGCGGCAGAGCATGACCGGAAGATCCTGGTGGAGGAGACCATTGTGGGACGGGAGATCGAATGTGCAGTTCTTGGCGGTGGCAAGACAGAGGCGTCCGGGGTGGGCGAGATCCTGGCAGCAGCCGATTTTTATGATTACGAGGCGAAGTATCACAACGCGGAATCGAAGACAGTGCTGGATCCCAATCTTCCGGAAGAGACGGTGGAAGAAATTCGTCGGGATGCAGTTCGGATTTTCCAGGCGGTGGACGGTTTTGGCCTTGCAAGAGTGGACTTTTTTGTGACGAGAGACGAAAACCAGGTGGTGTTCAACGAGATCAACACTCTGCCCGGCTTTACGGCCATCAGTATGTATCCCATGCTCTGGGAGCACAGGGGCGTTCCGAAGCCGGAATTGGTAGAGCGGCTGATTCAGATGGCGTTTTCCAGGAAGGAGCAGTAAATGGCGGGGAGCAATGCACCCATTGGGGTTTTTGATTCCGGCGTGGGGGGACTGACCGTGGCCAGGGAGATCATGCGTCAGCTTCCGGAGGAACGGATGGTTTACTTTGGAGATACGGCCAGGCTTCCCTATGGGACCAAGTCCAAGAATACGGTCATTCGGTTTTCCAGGCAGATCGTCCGCTTTCTGGAGACGAAACATGTGAAAGCCATCGTGATTGCCTGCAATACGGCGACGGCCTGTGCACTGGAGGAGATACAGATGGAATTGGCCCTTCCGGTGATCGGTGTGATCGATGCGGCCGCCAGGGTGGCGGGGAGTGTCACGGAGAATTACCGGATTGGGGTGGTCGGAACCACGGCTACCATTGAGAGCGGCATGTACGAGAAGGCGCTGAGACGGTATAATGAAAAGGCAAAGGTTTACGGCAAAGCCTGTCCGCTCCTCGTATCTCTGGCAGAGGAGGGATGGCTTCACGATACCATCACCGAGGAGGTCGTCCGCCGATACTTAAAAGATTTACAGTATAAATCCATTGACACACTGATCCTGGGATGTACGCATTATCCGCTGCTGCGCTCCACCTTTCACAAAATTGCCGGGGAGGACGTGACCCTTGTGAATCCGGCTTATGAGGTGGCTATGGAGCTTCGGGAGCTTCTGACCCGGGAAGGGCTTTCCTGCGGGGAGGATGTGGGCCGGGCAGGAGAAAAATATGAATTTTTTGTCAGTGATGCGGCGGAAAAATTCTGCAGCTTTGCGAATTCGATTTTGCCCTATGACATTGAACAGGTCCGGCAGATTGACATCGAAAAGTTCGAGGCAGACGGTTAAGAGGGCTGGGAAAATGTGAGACAGATAAGTTCCGGGAGGGAATGAGATGCAGAAGGATGTAATTTTATTTATGGGCAGCCATCAGACGGGAGGCAGTGTGGACGACGACCAGCTTCAGCTCATCACCACAGGGCAGTATTATTACAAGAACGGGAAGCACTATGTGATCTACGAGGAGCTTTCCGAGAGCGGGAGGCAGAAGTCGAAGAATACCATCAAGCTCTATGACGGTGGAGCCGAGGTTTTGAAAAGCGGCGAGTCCAGCATCCACATGGTGTTTGACCTTCACAAGAAGACGCTTTCTTATTATGACATGCCCTATGGGAAGCTGATGGTGGGATTGGAGACCAATCACATGGAGCTTTTGGAGGAAGAGGACCGGATTTGCCTTAAGCTGGATTACCGGTTGGAGGTGGATTACCAGCATATGGCGGATTGTGAAGTGGAGATTCGCGTTGAGTCGAGGGATGTATGTGAGGTGAAGCTGGGGTGACAGGAAGAAACTGCCACCCGTTTTTTTCCGTTCCTTTGCCCGCAAGGTAGAATGGGGAGATTTTTATGAATGCAGCAGAAGTCTTAAAAACGTATTTTGGATATGACTCCTTCCGGAAGGGGCAGAAGGAAATTGTGGATTCCATTCTGTCGGGGAGGGACGCCCTGGCCATTATGCCGACGGGGGCGGGGAAATCTCTGTGTTATCAGGTGCCGGCGATGCTCCTTCCCGGCGTCACCCTTGTGATCTCACCGTTAATCTCGCAGATCGGAAGAGCACACGTCTGAACTCCAGTCACGTAACCGAATCTCGT
>CAJUOF010000042.1 GCA_910587905.1 uncultured Lachnospiraceae bacterium | reverse complement strand
CAAGGCCTCGGACGTGGAAGTTGTGTAAAGGAGGGGAGAAGAACATGGCAAGTACTGCAAAAAAGAAAGCTTCGGGTATGTCCGACAAGACCAGCGACATCATCCTGGTGGCCATCTGCGTGGTGGTCCTTCTGATCGTGGCTTACCCTCTGTATTATGTGTTGATCGCGTCTTTCTCCGACCCTTATCAGGTGTACGCCGGAAAGACCTTCCTTCTGCCAAGCGGGTTTACCCTGGACGGCTACAAGGCGGTGTTCGCTGAGAAATCCATTGTCTCCGCCTTTTTCAACTCGGTGAAGTACACGGTCATCGGGACGGTGTTCTCCGTGGTGATGCTCTACATCACCGCCTATCCCCTGGCACAGAAGGGGCTGCCGGGGCGGAAGTTCCTCAGCATTTTCTTCCTGTTCACCATGTATTTCGGCGGCGGCCTGGTCCCCACCTACCTGGTGGTGAAGCAGACCGGCCTTGTGGGAAGCATGTGGGCGCTGTTCCTTCCCGGCGGCGTGGGCGTGGGCAACATGATCATCGTCCGCAATTATTTCCAGAACAGCATTCCCAGGGATCTTCTGGAGGCATCCTCCATCGACGGGTGCTCCAAGCTGCGGACCTTCCTCAGCGTGGTCATCCCCCTCTCCATGCCGATCCTGGCCGTTATGGTGGTGTTTTCCATGGTGGCCTACTGGAACGACTGGTTTACGGCCCTGATCTACCTGGGCGGCAAAGGCTCTCCCCTGCCCCTGGTGATGAGGAATATCCTGATCAAGAGTTCGGCTTCCGCTTCCCAGGCGGCGACCATCTCCGGCGGCTACGCAGAGCTGAACAAATTGACGGAGCTTCTTAAATTCTGTTCCATGATCGTGGCGGCGCTCCCCATGCTGATCATCTATCCTTTCGTTCAGAAGCACTTTGAGAAGGGATTCATGGCCGGCGCCGTGAAGGGATAAAAAGGAGGAGTACGGGAATGAAAAAGAATTTGAAACGAGTATGTGCGGCGGCTTTGGCGGGCGCCATGGTCCTGCTCCTGCCCGGCTGCAGCGGGGGTCTGGCAAACGACGTCAATGACGGCACGGTAAATGAAAATACGGAACAGACCGATTTCTATATTATGGGCGGCCAGTCGGCCTTGTCGGCGGGCTATGATGAGATGGAGGTTCTAAATGCGCTGCAGGAGAATGTAGGGATCCATATCGACTGGGAGACCATGAGCGATTCCCTGGGAGAGCAGGTGAACATCCGCATCACCGGCGGTCAGCTTCCCGACGCCTTCCAGGGCGTGGGCTTCTCCAACTATGACCTGGCCCGCTACGGCGACGACGGCACGTTCCTGGACCTGAGTCCTTACCTGACGCCGGACATCATGCCTAATCTGTGTGCGGTTCTGGAAGAGCATCCGGAAATCCGGGCGGCCGTCACCATGGAGGACGGCGGGATCTACGGTCTTCCCTCCGGGGAGCAGATGACCACGGCGGGAATCGGTGTGGATATGGAAGACGCTTTCTCCATCTACTCCGTGCCTCAGTACAGCATGATTAACAAGGCGTGGCTGGACGACCTGGGCCTTCCGGTCCCCACGTCCCTAGACGAGCTCCATGACGCCCTGAAGGCGTTTAAGGAAAACGACATGTCGTCGAAATATTATGGGAATGCGGCCGGCTCCACCATTCCCATGACCACCGGCTTTGACGAGTGGTGCTGGGGCCAGAACATTTTTTATTCCGGCTTCGGCTTCACCAACTGGCCCAACGATGTCTGCAACGACCTTCATCTGAAGGAGGACGGAACTGTGGAATTTGTCTGCGTCACCGACGCTTACCGGGACTGCCTGACCTATTTCCACGACTGGTATGCGGAAGGGCTCATGGACGTGGAGATGTTCAGCCAGAGCGACAGCCAGCTCATCGCCAAATGTCAGCAGGGCTATGTGGGCGTGTCCACCTGGTGGTACATTGAGGAACTGATGGGCGAGTATGCTAAGGATTATGTGTTCCTGCCGCCCCTCACGGGACCCAAGGGAACGGAGTATGAGGATGTCTGCAACGTGACCATCCGCCCCGGAAGCCCCATAAGCTCCGGCCAGCTCTGCATCACCAACAAGTGCAAGAGCCCCGTCAATCTGCTGAAATTTTACGATCAGTGGTATGACGGCGAGACGGTCATGCAGCTCCAGTACGGCCCCAAGGGCGTGTTCTTCACCGGACAGGAGGAGGGCACCGGCATGTGGCTCTCTATCACCGTGGAGGAATCCCAGGCCAAGTTCGGAAAAAGCAGCGGTGAGCTTAAGAATCTATATGAAGTTTGGGGGCCGAAACTGATCCTGGCCGAGTATTACAACAGCGTCTTCTACATGGAGGACCGGGCCATTGAGCGTCTGACGGATCTGGATACCTTCTGGATGCCCTATGTGAAGGACACCACCTTCTACCCGGTGGACTGCGTCTTCACGGGCATGGAGATGGAGACCATTGACTGGCACAAAACGGATTTTGAGACCACGGTCAAGGAGCAGGAGGGCCTTTGGATCAAGGAGGGCGGCCCCACCGACGAGGAGTGGGAGGCTTATAAGGAGCGCCTGTCCGAGAAGTGCGGCATGGACGACCTGCTTACGGTCTACCAGGATGCCTATGAGAGGTATTCCGCTGCGGAATGAGTGAGGAGGATATTGATTTATGATCAGCGAAACCCTTCAAAAGGCCAGAGACTTTGAAGAGCAGTATGGCCCCCATATCCCGGCCGGGGAACGTCCGGCTTTCCACGTCACTCCCATTATCGGCTGGATGAACGATCCCAACGGCTTTTCCTTTTATAAAGGGGAGTATCATCTGTTCTACCAGTACCATCCTTATTCCAACGAGTGGGGGCCGATGCACTGGGGCCATGTGAAGACGAAGGACTTTATCCGCTGGGAACGGCTCCCGGCGGCTCTGGCCCCGGATACGGGATACGACAGCGCCGGCTGTTTTTCCGGCGGGGCCACGGAGCTTCCGGACGGACGGCAGCTTCTCATGTACACCGGCGTCCGCAGGGAGCATGACGAGGACGGGTATCTCCGGGATATCCAGACCCAGTGCGTGGCCATTGGGGATGGCGTGGATTATGAAAAATATGAGGCCAATCCGGTCCTGACGGGAAAAGACCTTCCGGAGGGCGGCAGCATCGTGGATTTCAGGGATCCGAAGGTCTGGCGGGGAGAGGACGGGGCGTATTATGCGGTCCTTGGGAACCGGGCGGCGGACAACAGCGGCATGATCCTGCTCTACCGGAGCGGGGACGCCCTTCACTGGGAGTTTGTCCGGATCCTGGATGCCAGCGGGAACCAGTACGGAAAAATGTGGGAATGCCCGGATTTCTTTGAGCTTTCCGGAGAACAGGTGCTGATCACCAGCCCTCAGGAGATGATTCCCGTGGGGCTGGAGTTCCACGCCGGGTATGGGGCGATCGCCCTGATCGGGGAGTACGATCCTGCCGGAGAAGGGTTTGTCCGAAAACGGGTGCAGTCCATTGACTACGGCTTGGATTTCTATGCGCCCCAGACCCTGCTTGCCCCCGACGGGAGGAGGATCATGATCGCCTGGATGCAGAACTGGAGCACGGCGGGCGCAAAGCCTGACCGCTGCCGCTGGTTTGGACAGACGATCGTTCCGAGGGAGCTTTCTGTCAAAAACGGGCGGCTGTATCAGGTGCCCGTGCGGGAACTGGAGCATTACAGGGGGCAGGCGGTGGTCCACCGGAATATTCCGGTCAGCGGGGAAGTCAACCTGCCGGGCGTGAACGGCCGACTGGTGGATATGACGGTCACAATCCGCCGGGCAGGCTATGATTCCTGCCGGTGGTTCCGCATTCATGTGGCCAAAGACGGGGAGCACGATACGGTGATCCGTTACCGGCCGGACCAGGGAACCTTGAAGATCGACCGCACCCGCAGCGGCCTGCCCTACGACGTCGTCCATACCAGAAGCTTCCTGGTGCGGCCTCTGGACAACGGGGAGTTAAAGCTTCGGATCCTTCTGGACCGGTTCAGCGTGGAGGTCTTCGTCAATGACGGCGAGCAGGCGGCCAGCACGGTGATCTACACCCGGAAAGAGGCCGACGCCATCAGCTTCGAGGCCGGCGGGGCCGCCCTGATGGATGTGGAAAAGTACGAGTTGGTTTTTGACCGGGATTAAAACGAAAAACAGACCGGCGGCGGTCTGTGATGGCGGTTTTGGACCAGTTGTGTGAATAGGGGAAAAGAACAGGATATAGCGATAAAAAAGACGGACAGACAGCGGCTTTTATGATTTAGCCGCTGCCTGTCTTTTTCTTTTCCTGCTCCTGCGTTTTGTTTCTATTCCTTGAGCCTTTCTTACCTGTTCCCTACACTTTGGACAAAATCTTAATACTCCAGAGCCAGGGACGTATTCAACGCCACATACCGTATAGTGTTTGGCGGATAACGCCGTCCACCGCTTTGTGGGCGTGATATGTAATTCACCGACAAAGCCGATGAATTCGCTGATTGAGTGTGTCGAAGTCCACAACAGCGACAAGTCCAGCGGTCACAGCCATGTGAAAAAAGAAATCCTTGCCACGAGAAATACGGAACAATCCGCAGGACTTCAAATTTGTAGCATAACAAAAGGATACATTGTAATCTCTTTTACAGAGTTATACTGTATCCTATATAAAAACATCCTAAAAAAATCCCTCCAAACTTCAAAACAGGTCTGGAGAGTGTCTGTTATTTGCCATATCATCTATCCCTCGTATTATTCTTATTTGCCAGTTGGCTTTTCGGAAGTGTTTTTGTAAGGACTAAGTTATAGGCAACGGTTATAAACATTAAAACCAAAGCATGAATAATGTGCTTTTCCACTGTAACCCCTGCTTTATTTGGAAAAGTACTAAGAGTGTTAATAGCAGAATGAACAATAATGCAGGGGAGTAAACTTCCGCCACGATAGAAAATTGTTACAAGCAAAAAGCCTATCGCAATCGCAAAGCAAATCTGGCACAAATTGTTTACCAAGTCCATACCACTGCCATTAAACAAATTTACTAAATGCCCTATGCCAAAAGTCACGCTCGAAACGATAATTGCGGATTTTGTACCATCCTTCTCCATTGCCTTGAAAAGAAAACCTCTGAAAATCACTTCTTCCACAAACCCAACACAGGATATGTGATTGAAGGATTAAGTATTTATTTCAAGCCTTATAGCACATATTTAATTTTCTATGTTGTGGAAGACTCCACCATTACGGTAATCCGGGTTTTAAAAGATCGTATGTATTGGCAAGTTATTATAAAGAAAATGCAGAAAATCAACAGATGGTTTTTATTGACAAGTTATCCGGCGGAACATGTATAATGGCATGCTCCGCCGGATTTTTTGAGTCTGTTGGAATGTCTGTCAGATCTAATACGATAAAATCTCTCCGTTGATGATCAGAATTTATACTCCTTGCAAACGGGGGAGCAAGCGTCTGCGGATGCCTGGTCGTACCAGACCAGGTTGTTGCCCGTCTCCTGGTCAAAGAGCTGGATCAGCTCCGGGTTTGCGGTGAAGGAAACAGTGTCTCCCATTTTGAGGTCGTGCTTCAGGTCGGTCGTCGGTACGATCATGACCACCTCGTCGGTGCCGCTCACGGCGTGGATGTTGAGCTCCGTGCCGAGCATCTCGACCACATTGATTTTAGCGGAGAGCTCTCCCTCGCCCACGGTCACGTGGCTGGGACGGATGCCGCAGGTGATCTCGCAGGGCTTCTGTCCATTCTGCTTCAGGGCTTTCTGCTGGAAATCTCCCAGGCGGAAGCGGGCGCCGCGGATTTCGGCATAGTAGACGTCCTTTTCCAGAAGCAGTTTGCAGTTTCCGAAGAAGTTCATGACCGGCATGCCGATGAAGCCCGCCACAAAGAGGTTGACCGGCTTGTGGAATACCTCGTTTGGGGTGCCGATCTGGTTGACGAAGCCGTCCTTCATGATGACGATCCGGTCGCCTAAGGTCATGGCCTCCGTCTGGTCGTGGGTCACGTAGATGAAGGTGGTGTTGATCCGCTGACGGAGCTTGATGATCTCGGCCCGCATCTGGTTTCTGAGCTTGGCGTCCAGGTTGGAGAGAGGCTCATCCATCAGAAACACCTTGGGGTCACGGACCATGGCGCGGCCGATGGCCACACGCTGGCGCTGGCCGCCGGAGAGAGCCTTGGGCTTGCGCTCCAGATACTGGGTGATGTCCAGAATCTCCGCAACCTCCCGCACCTTGCGGTCGATCTCGTCCTTGGGCACCTTTCTCAGCTTCAGGGCAAAAGCCATATTCTGGTAGACCGTCATGTGGGGATAAAGGGCATAGCTCTGGAACACCATGGCGATGTCCCGGTCCTTGGGCTCCACGTCGTTGACCAGTTTGCCGTCGATGTAGAGCTCTCCGCCGGAGATGTCCTCCAGGCCGGCCACCATGCGGAGCGTGGTGGATTTTCCGCATCCGGACGGGCCGACCAGAACGATGAATTCTTTATCGTCGATGGTCAGATTCACGTCGTGGACGGCAGTCACCTTGTTGTCGTAGACTTTCTTGATACCCTTCAGTAAAACTTCGGACATAAATACATGGCTCTGATGATCCAGACTCCTCCAAAGACCACCTCCCGGCCGCAAAATGCGCACCAGATTACAGCAGGTCTCCACACTGCTGCACCGCAAGCCCGGCGGAATGTAATCCCTCCTTTTTTCTTGTACGGCAGTCATGGCGAGTGGAGTGAACTGCCGCCAGTGGTTTGGATACGGACGACAGAAGAATTTCAACGTCCGTGAAACGTTATTTTATATAAATAATAAATGAAATGAAAGAATATGTCAATGATTATTTCACATAAAATCTAAAATTATGTGAAACGTTATATATCTATCTATATTAAAAATAGGAAAAACATCTTTAGCTACATAAAAATGCCGCCGGGAACGAATTTGTCCGCGGCGGCATAGGAATATGACTGAATGGAATATGCCTGTCGCCGGCTCCCAGGTCACGTCGCGCACAAGCTCGCCTTCCGAATGGACCACGAATAAAGACAGGAGATCGGAAAGATTCGAGTAGCCTCTCTGTTTTCTATTTTGACAGTTCTTTTAATCTTGTTTTTCTGAATGCTGTCGAGAGCGGCATAGTCAGTCCCCGGCCCGGAATATACGTCGGCCTGTTGTCCGCAGGAGTCTCCCTCTGGTCGGAACCGCAGGCGGTAAAGGTTATGAGTAACATAACAGAAGCGAGCAATAGCACGATTTTTTTATAACGGAAAAGCATCAACAAAGAGAGATTTTTCCGGTAGATGCCTTTTCAAAAATGTGTTATACTGGAAGGCAGAAAATCAAAAGGAGAACAGGTATTATGGATAATTTTACTTTTTACAGTCCCACGTATTTTGCCTTTGGCAAGGGGACGGAAAACGAGGCGGGACATTATGTAAAGCGGTTCGGGGGAAGCAAGGTGCTGATTCACTACGGCGGAGGAAGCGCGGAGCGTTCAGGGCTCCTTGAC
Source organism: uncultured Lachnospiraceae bacterium (assembly GCA_910587905.1). Lineage (GTDB taxonomy): Bacteria > Bacillota > Clostridia > Lachnospirales > Lachnospiraceae > Lientehia. The sequence continues at coordinate 7,199 of CAJUOF010000042.1, read as the reverse complement.
CGGGTGAAGGCGTCCCTGGAAAAAGAAGGGCTGGGGTACGTGACTCTCGGCGGCGTGAAGCCCAATCCCAGAAGCGGCCTGGTCTACGAGGGCATCGAGCTCTGCCGGAAGGAAAACGTCGATTTTATTCTTGCCGTGGGAGGCGGGAGCACCATCGACTCGTCGAAGGCCATTGCCATCGGCACGCCCTACGAGGGGGATTTCTGGGACTTCTATCTGGGAAAGGCGTTCCCGGAAAAATCCCTGTCCGTGGGTTCTGTCCTCACCATCGCGGCGGCGGGAAGCGAGGGGAGCGACGGCTCCGTCATCACCCACGAGGACGGCATGTATAAGCGGCCGTTTGGCTGTGAGATGATGCGGCCCGTTTTTGCCATTATGAATCCGGAGCTTACCATGACGCTTCCGCCTTACCAGACGGCCAGCGGCTGTACGGATATCATGGCCCACGTGTTTGAGCGGTATTTCACCAACACGAAGCATGTGGAGATCACGGACCGGCTCTGCGAAGGCGTGTTGAAGACCATTATCAAGGAATTGCCGAAGGTGCTGGAGAATCCCGACGATTATGAGGCCAGGGCCAACATCATGTGGGCGGGCACTTTGGCCCATAACGATGTTTGCGGCGTGGGAAGGGAGCAGGACTGGGCCAGCCACAATCTGGAACATGAACTCTCCGCTTTCTACGACTGCGCCCACGGGGCCGGTCTGGCAGTCATGTTCCCGGCGTGGATGACTTATGTGATGCATCATGATGTGGACCGGTTTGCCCAGTTTGCAGTCCGGGTATGGGGATGCGAGATGAATTTTGAGGATCCGGAGGAGACGGCGAGGGAGGGAATTGCCAGGACAAAGGCGTTTTTCCATTCCGTCGGCATGCCCACTTCTTTTGCGGAGCTGGGGGCGAAGGAGGAGGACATTCCGAAGCTTCTTGAGACTCTTCAGATCGAGGGACGTACCGAGGGCTTCTTTGTGAAGCTGGGGCCGAAGGAATGCGAAGAGGTTTATCGGCTGGCCTGTCGGTAAGAGCCGGCCGGGGAAAGGCGGAGCCTGGGTAAGCCAGCTCCTGCGCATGGGAGGTAAGGGATGAAAAAGCGATATTTATGCCCGGTCTGTGACCAGGAGCTGACGGCGAAGCGCTATTGTCCGGAGTGCCGCAGGATCCGAAAGGAACCGGTGATTTATGAGGGCTGGCTTCTTCCCAATGAGAGCGACAGCGAGGGGACACTTCAGCGGGCGGCCGAGGGACGGGCAGGATCTTCGGTGAGGACGGGAAGTGCTTCTGCATCGGGAGGGAAGGGGGGAGCCGGGAGACAGGTGCAAAGCGGTGGGAGAGTCTATGACAGCCGCTATCTGGATAACTGTGGCAGCGGCCACGCCCATACCTACGGTATTCCCAACGAGGATCCCCACAGGAAAAAACGGGGGGCGAAGAGCGAGGCGGCCGGGAAGTCCTTTAAAGGCTTTAAGATCCTGGTCATCCTGACAGTCATTTGCAGTGCGGCCGCCGCTCTGTGGGAGCCGCTCTGGGAAGTCGGAAAGGAGATCGTCACGGATATCCAGGAGGAATTTGGCATCGGCGGCTCTCAGGACAGTCTGGTGGATATACCGGAGGATGAGGATCCTTTGGCGGAATTTTCTGGGAACGGCGGCGAAGAAGGCGTCAGAGTCCTCTCGGAGGCAGAGGTCAGGGCAGCCGGCGAGCCCTGCAACGGCTATTGTCATTATGACGTGGACGGGGAAGAGTATGTGGCGCGGCTGGTTGAGTACCTGACGGAATTGTGGCCGGAGGTGCCCATGGAGGCAGGAGCCTGGGAGAGCAACAACGAGGTTTATGTAAGTGCTTACAGTTCTTACAGCTATTACAGGCGGCAGATGCGCATTTATTTGGAGAACAGCGTGTACTACACGGTGATCTGCGATACGGCCACGGGAGAGCTCATGGAGGTGAGCGTCGGGGCAGACACGGAGGAGGACTTTGGTCCGGCATTTCTGTTAGCGGCCTGCGCCCTGGAGCCGGAACGGGATCGGAACGGAGTCTGGGCGGAGGTGCAGAGTCTCTTCTCCGGGATGGGCGAGGAAGAATATTATTTCGGTGATTGGGGGATCAGCGAGGTGTATCTTTCCGGAGGAACTTATTATTATGGAAGCATGAACTGTCTTGCGGAGTATGACAAGTATCAGGACTAAACAGTTTATGGGGGAAGCAAATGGAAAATTTTAATTTTTATGCGCCGACGAAAATGTTGTTCGGCAGGGGGAAGGTGACGGAGCTTCCGCAGGAGATGAAGCCCTTCGGAAGCCGGGTGCTTCTGGTATACGGTGGCGGGAGCATCAAGAAAAACGGGATCTATGACACAGTTGTGGGTCTTCTTCAGGGGGCGGGATTCGAGCTTTTTGAGCTGGGCGGGGTGACGCCCAATCCCAGGATCGAGGCGGTGCGCTGCGGCGTGTCCCTGGCCTGGGAAAACCATGTGGATATGGTCCTGGCCGTGGGCGGCGGGAGCACGGTGGACTGTGCGAAGGCCATTGCGGCGGGGGCCTGCTACGAGGGGGATCCCTGGGAGCTTGTGAAGGACGCGGAAAAGATCCGGACGGCTCTTCCTGTTTTTACGGTTCTTACCATGTCGGCCACCGGATCGGAGATGAATCCCACGGCAGTGATCAGCAACCGGGAGACCAAGGAGAAGCAGGGGGTCCACAGCGGATTCCTGTATCCGAAGGCTTCTGTACTGGATCCTACCTATTTATATACACTTCCCGCTGGGCAGACGGCGGCCGGGGTGGCGGATATCATGTCCCATATTTTCGAGGGATATTTTAAGCGGACCGAGGATGCCTATGTCCAGGATAAGTTTGCCGAGGGGATTCTTAAGACCTGTATCAAATGGGGGCCGGTGGCTCTCACGGAGCCGGAGAATTATTCGGCCAGGGCCAACATCATGTGGGCGGCCAGCATGGCCCTAAACGGTCTGTGCGGATGCGGCAAAGCGGGAAAATGGTCCTGTCATGCCATGGGGCACCAGTTGGGAGCTTACTACGACATCACACACGGGGTGGCCCTCGCCATGGTCACGCCAGCCTGGATGAGGTATATTTTGTCGGAGGACACAGTGGATAAATTCGTGGATTATGCCATTAATGTTTGGGGATTTCCCAGGGAGACGGACCGCTTTGCCCTGGCAAACATGGGCATTGACGCCACGGAGCAGTTTTTCCTGGACTGTGGCCTTCCTTCAAGACTTTCGGAGCTTGGGATCGGGGATTCGGATTTTGAAGCCATGGCGAGGGCAGCGGTGCCTTATGCCAATTTGGACACACAGGCCTATGTACCTCTTCACGAAGAGGACGTGGTGAACATTTACCGGGCCTGCCTGTGAGAGACCGTTATATGAATAGGCGATTGCGAAGCGTGGAATTGTCGAGTGGATTCTGACAATTGATCCATCCAAAGCCTGCTGCGCCAACCATTCCAACGAGCCCATAAGCGCAGAAACCGATCGGGCAGAGGCCCTCTCGTTTTCCATGGTCTCGTTTCCATGGCGCAGAGGGCTTTTCCTGGATGCAATTGTCAGAATCCTTCCCAGGTTTTGCAGTTTCGCAATTGCCTATTATATGAACAGTGAAAGGAGAAAATGACATTATGGAACATGAGTACAGGCCGGAGACCATCTGCGTTCAGGGCGGATGGAAGCCGGGAAAGGGGGAGCCCAGGGTGCTTCCCGTGTATCAGAGCACGACGTTTAAGTATGACACCAGCGAGCAGATGGCGAGGCTTTTTGACCTGGAGGACGAGGGATATTTTTATACGAGGCTCCAGAATCCCACCAATGATGCGGTGGCCCAGAAGATCTGTGAACTGGAAGGCGGGGCGGCGGCCATGCTGACCTCTTCCGGCCAGGCGGCGACCTTTTACGCGATCTTCAACATTGCTTCCGCTGGGGATCATGTGATCAGCTCTGCCACCATTTACGGCGGGTCCTCGAATCTCTTCACGGTGACTCTTAAAAAGCTGGGCATTGAGTTTACCCTGGTGGATCCGGAGATTTCTCCGGAGGATTTGGAGAAGGAATTTAGGCCCAACACCAAGGCTGTATTCGGGGAGACCATCTCCAACCCTTCGCTGGTGGTCCTGGACATTGAGAAGTTTGCGGAGGCGGCCCATGCCCATGGCGTGCCGTTGATTTTGGACAATACCTTTGCGACGCCCATCAACTGCCGGCCTTTCGAGTTCGGCACAGACATCGTGACTCATTCTACCACGAAATACATGGATGGCCATGCCATGAGCGTGGGAGGATGCATCGTGGACAGTGGAAATTTTGACTGGATGGCCCATAAGGAGAAATTCCCGGGCTTGACCACACCGGACGAGTCTTACCATGGCTTGGTCTATGCGGAAGCCTTCGGGAAGAAGGCATATATCACCAAGGCAACGGCTCAGCTCATGCGGGATCTGGGGGCAATTCAGTCTCCCCAGAATGCCTTCCTTTTGAATGTGGGCCTGGAGACGCTCCATCTGCGGGTGTCCCGCCACTGTGAGAATGCCCTGAAAGTGGCGGAATATCTGGAGGCCTGCGAGGACGTGGCCTGGGTCAACTATCCTGGCTTGAAGAGCAGCCCCTACTATGAGCGGGCGAAGAAATACATGCCGAATGGAACCTGCGGCGTCATTGCCTTCGGCTTGAAGGGTGGAAGGGAGCGGTCCATCAAGTTCATGGATAGTTTGAAGCTGGCGGCCATCGTGACCCATGTGGCCGACGCCAGGACTTCGGTGCTCCACCCGGCCAGCCATACTCATCGCCAGCTCTCCGACGAGCAGCTCATTGAGGCGGGGGTGAAGCCGGACCTGATCCGCTTCTCCGTGGGGATTGAGAACGTGTCGGACATTATCGCAGATATTGAACAGGCGCTGGAGATGGTGAGATAGAGAAAAAGGAGGTATGCCCATGAATTCCGGATCCACTCGGCAGCGATGCTATAATATCCTCACCTCTTCGGATGACACGCATTTCATGATCATTTTCTGATTGTGACCGCCAAAGAGTATAAAGAGGAAGATGGCAGTTTAATGGCTTTCTCTAAAGAAGATCTGGAAAATGAAAAATTTCTGCAGATAGCGGTTGAAGGGCTCTTCAATTCTGGCTCCTATGTGATTAATGTCAAGAAGATGAGAGAAGCATATATATTCCTCACAGATCAGATTTTGACAATGTTGGGATATTGAGTGTCAGTTTTTTATCGTGTTTTTTAGTAAAGGGCTCAGGAAGAAAATCATTTTTACTAAGACAGAACGGTTTTTTTCCTGAGTTCTTGCTGAAAATGAAAAAAGTGTACGCTGTAGTCACCTATCCCGACAGCCCCTTTCAATAATCACAGATTATTCTGTCACTCTAATTTGCTCAACAAGAGATTGCTTTTTCAAATTTCCATTTGTATAGGAAATCAAGATAAACTGAACAATCAGTAGAATTGCTAAATATATCAATACGACCAGCCACGGAAATGAATAATAAAAGTATGGATTTACTGTTTTCGCAACTGCCTGTATGCATAGGAAACCAAGTCCAGACCCCAAAATCAATGTTACAAGCATAACAAAAACTGAATAAACCAACCACTCATAACACAGCATTTTGATAAGCTGCTTTTTACTCAATCCAATCGCCTGTAACATCCCTATCTCCTGCCTTCGAGATAGGAAGTTGGTGATTGTCGTATTAACAAGGTTGATTACAATAATGAAAGAGAAAAGTCCAACCCCAATCGTTACACATAAAGTTGTTAGCCAGTACCAGCCGTCAGGAATTAAAAAATACCCAATAATGTTTCCAATAATTAAACCAATAGGGATACCAATAACAGCAAGTAGTTTTCCCTCTCGATAAACCATCAATAACAATGCCAGAGCCATTGAAAGTTATAAAGCCAATCAAGAAATAGAACAGCATATCATCTCCATGATTTTCGTCCTTTAAGTTAAAATATGTGGAACGGATAATAACATTTTCATCGGAGATTTTTAGTTGTTGTGCAAGAGTGTTTGCATAACTGGCTGCTTCTTCTTCGCTCATATTATGAGCACTCTTTAAGCCAATATAATAATCCATCACTGTATTATTTCCATACTGCTGCTTTATCCATTCGTTTGATATAATGGCTGTACAGCGTCCAATATCGCCTGTTTTTCTTTTACAAGTGTTCCCAAAAAGCTTGACCACTACAGAACCCACGGCGGGGCTCGACCCGAAGCAGCCGGAGAGGTATGAGGCGGAGCCGGTGCGGCCGGGTCTGGAGGATGTGTACCTGGTGGAACAAATCGCAGACGTGGCCGGAAGAAGTGTAGATGATGTAAGGGCGATGATTGGCAAAACGGGGGATTGTTTTGTTAATAACGTAACAAAATTAACTGAAAATAGATAGATCTGTTGTGCAATTCATCTTGACAGGGCTGGAAAAAAGGGTTAGACTACCTGTAGTGTCTATTTATAGAGAAATGGGGGATTAGGAGTTCATGTTAAAATTTCTGAAACGCTCTGCAAAGGGCGTGAGTGCGCCACATGACAAGCCGACGGCTGTCCTTGGTACGGTAAAGATGCCTGCTCCTGAGCAGGTGATCATTCCCATGTCCATGCATATCGGCGCACCTGCGGAGCCGGTGGTCCAGAAGGGGGACGCAGTCAAAGTGGGAACCCTGATCGGAAAGGCCGGCGGTTTTGTCAGTGCGAATATTTATTCCAGTGTGTCTGGCACAGTGAAGGAAGTGAGTCCGGCTTTTCACATGGTGAACGGCGCAGTCTGCAAGGCGGTGGTAATCACGGCCGACGGAGAGCAGGCGGTGGATCCGGCCTGTGTGCCTCCGGAGGTGACGGATAAGAAGAGTCTTCTCGCAGCTATTCAGGCCTGTGGTCTGGTGGGCGTGGGCGGAGCGGGTTTTCCGACCCATGTGAAGCTGGCGGCGGACACCATCGATACGCTAATTATCAACGGTGCCGAGTGTGAGCCTTATCTTTCCACAGATACTCGTGAGATGTTGGAGTGTAGCGACACGATCGTTTCTGGTATCTCGGCGGTGATGGAGCACTGTGGGATCGGTCACTGTATCATCGGCATTGAGGGGAACAAGCCGGAATGCATCAAATTACTGTCCTCTCTGACGGAGAAGATGCCGGGCGTGGAGGTGAAGGAGCTTCCCATGCGGT
>CAJUOF010000041.1 GCA_910587905.1 uncultured Lachnospiraceae bacterium | reverse complement strand
TGCTTATGCCTGTTAATTCTGCAGCTTGGCTTATGGTTCGCATTCTGATCAGCTCCTTAAATTTGTGAAGAAGCAAGACAGAGATTGCCGGCTTATATCTATTCTGCTCCTATGAGAAAAGAATACAGTATCACGTTACGTGGAAGTCAATATTTTTTTATAAATCTGTGAAGCGAAAGTGTCAAGTAATATAACACAACATTAAAAAGAACGTCCCATACCCGATTATGGAGTGTGATACCTATAATTAAATAAACTAAGTTGTATATTTCGTTGGCTCTTGACTTTTCGTTCCGTAATTTTATCCAGCTCTGTTACCTGACTACAGAGTAACGGGGAATTGGGATCGTATGCTTCAAAGTTTCGCTTACGAATAGCAGCGTAATGATTGGCATAACAATATGTGCAACCATTTTGGCAGGTATTATAGAGTCCTAAATCAATGCTGGTAACACATCCGCATTCCAAACGCTGGTTTTTATCTTTGACTGCATCGATCGAGCAATCAAGTAATTTTGCAATGAGTTTATCATCAATGCAGCGAGCATGATCAATGCCATAGGCAGATAAGTCAATATCTTCGGCACATGTGTCTATTTTAAGGCGGTGCGAATGAGCGATTTCAGAAAGATTTTTTGCAATGATATTTTTTTGGTCATAGGATAGTTCACAGATAGCTTGCCCCTTTATGTTGTTTGAAATTTTTGGGTATAAATCAATAAAGCTTATGGTTACTTTTTCTGTATTATTCTGCAATTGATTTGCAATGTATTCGAATTTTTCAATATGCCAATTTATAGAGTATTGATTGTTGAGAATGATGGGGTCATATCGCCATATGACACGTTGCTTTCCAATTAACTCTGATAGAATTTGAAAGGTTTGAATACGGTCATCCAAAGAGGGAAGATTTGTCTCAAGATCGTCTTTGTATGCATTGAGAGTGAATTGGAAATAGTACATATAATTATTTAATACATCTAGTTTACTAATAATTGGTTTTGGATTTTTACTCCAAAAGACGATGCAATCAACGATATTCGGCGTAAGGTTAATTTTACTGATTTGATGTATGTTCATAGGGTTTCTTACATATGCATATTGAGCTTCGATTCTCTTTATGAACCATTCAGAAAAGAACGCCGGTATATCAGTTCTTCTGCTTGCGCTTATGATCATACTATTTTACACCTCGTATAATAAGTTTGTGACCAGAAAGGCCGCCGGACGGGAATGCCCCCGTGCCTGCGGCCTGTTTTATCCTTCATATTTAGGAAACTTTGCTCAGAAAATTTTTACTTGGCGTTCTTTGCAATTTCTTCCAACTTCATGGCGCGCACCATGGTGGAGAGTCCATAGAGGTTGATGAAGCCCTCCGCATCGTGATGGTCATAGAGGTCGCCGGTGGTGAAGGAGGCGATGCTCTCGTTGTACATGGAATAGGGGGATGTGGTTCCCTGCTTGATGATGTTGCCCTTGTAAAGCTTCATCTTACACTCGCCGGTCACGAATTTCTGGGTAGACTCCACAAATGCTTGGCAGGCTTCCCTGAGAGGGGAGAACCATTTAGCGGAGTAGACCAGGTCGGCGAACTTGTTGCCCACATCCTTCTTCATGGCAAGAGTCTCTTTGTCCAGGATCAGCTCTTCTAACTGGTCATGGGCTTCCATCAGAATGGTGCCGCCGGGAGTCTCATAAACACCACGGGACTTCATTCCCACCATCCGATTTTCCACGATGTCCACGATGCCGATGCCGTGTTTGCCGCCCAAGGCATTCAGCTCGGCAATGATCTCCGACAGCTTCATTTCCTTGCCGTTTAAGGCGACGGGAGCGCCTTCTTTAAAGGTGAGGGAAAGGGTTTCGGCCTCATCGGGAGCCTTCTCCGGGGTCTGTCCCAGGACCAGCATGTGGTCGTAGTTGGGGGCGTTGCCGGGATCCTCAAGCTCCAATCCCTCGTGGCTGATGTGCCAGAGGTTCCGGTCGCGGCTGTAGCTGCTGTCCGCCTTGAAGGGAAGCTTGATGTCATGGCGCTGGCAGTAGAGCAGTTCATCTTCTCGGGACTTCATATCCCAGATCCTCCAGGGGGCGATGATCTTTAAATGGGGGGCCAGAGCCTTGATGCCCAGCTCGAATCGCACCTGGTCATTGCCCTTGCCGGTGGCGCCGTGGCAGATGGCGACGGCTCCCTCCTTCTCGGCGATGTCCACTAGGATTTTGGCGATCAACGGACGGGCCATGGCCGTACCCAGCAGATATTTGTGTTCATACACGGCGCCTGCTTTGATGCAGGGGAGAATATATTCGTCACAGAATTCATCGACTACATGCTCAATGTAGAGCTTGGAAGCGCCGGTGGAAAGGGCACGTTCCTCCAGGCCGTCCAGCTCGCTTCCCTGTCCCACATCGATGCAGACGCAGATCACTTCGTAATCATAGTTTTCCTTGAGCCAGGGGATCAGCACCGAGGTGTCCAGGCCGCCGGAGTACGCAAGAACTACTTTTTCTTTCATAATATTTATTCCTCCTCGTAAAAATAAAATACCATATGGAAAAGGTGGCTGTCTGCCACGGGAATAAATATACAACAAAACGAGAGGAAATGCAACCCTTAAATTTTAATTTCAAAAAAAGGTTGCATATTATGCAATGATAATGTATAATTATGAAGCGCTCCGGGGAGGAAAAAATCTTTGCGGTGAAGAGGCTGGACAAACGGGAGACAGATGTGTAAAATAAGCCTGGATAATTGCGAAATTCAAACCTATGTTTTACGGCTTCGCAGTTGGCTGAATATTGGAGAAAGGACAGAGTGACATCATGATCAAGGCGGGAATCATTGGCTCCACCGGGTATGCGGGGGCGGAGCTGGCGGGGCTTCTTTTGGGCCACCCGGAGGCGGAGGTGGTCTGGTACGGTTCCAGAAGTTATGTGGGGGAGAATTATGCTTCCCTGTACCGGAATATGTTTCGGATGGTGGATGCGCAATGCATGGACGATAATATGGAAGAGCTGTCGGCTCAGGCGGACGTGATCTTCACGGCAACGCCCCAGGGACTTTGCGCTTCGCTGATAAACGACGGAATCCTGGAGAAGACGAAGGTTGTGGATTTAAGTGCAGATTTTCGCATCAAGGATGTAAAAATATACGAAAAGTGGTACGGACTGGAGCACAAGAGTCCTGAGTATATCGGGGAAGCCGTCTACGGACTCTGCGAGATCAACCGGGAGGACGTGAAGAAAGCCAGGCTGGTGGCGAATCCTGGCTGTTACACCACCTGCTCCATTTTGACGCTGTACCCGCTGGTGAAGGAGGGGCTTATCGATGTTTCTTCTATTATAATTGATGCCAAGTCGGGAACCTCCGGGGCGGGGCGGGGAGCCAAGGTGCCCAACCTCTTCTGCGAGGTCAATGAGAGCATCAAGGCATACGGCATCGCAAGCCACCGCCATACGCCGGAGATTGAGGAACAGTTGGGCTATGCTTGCGGGGAGACGGTGGTCCTCAATTTTACGCCCCATCTGGTGCCCATGAACCGGGGAATTCTGGCCACGGCCTATGCTTCACTTCGGAGGCCGGTTTCTTACGGGGAGGTGCGGGCAGTTTATGAGAAGTATTATGAGAATGAGTTTTTCATCCGTCTTCTGCCGGAAGGAGTCTATCCGGAGACTCGTTGGGTGGAGGGCAGCAATTTTGTGGACCTTAATTTTAAGATTGACGAGCGGACAGGGAGGATCATCGCCATCGGCGCCCTGGACAATCTGGTGAAAGGCGCGGCAGGGCAGGCGGTTCAGAATATGAATCTGATGTTCGGGCTTCCGGAGGCCATGGGGCTTGGGAGAGTTCCCATGTTTCCATAGGCAATTGAAAAACTGCGAAGTTGTGAGGATATCCGATGGATTTTTGGATTTCGCAATTGCCCATGATAGGATGTTTCCGTAAGAAAAGGAGGAGTGAGAGGATGAACTGGATAGAGGGCGGCGTGACGGCGCCGAAGGGATTTTCAGCGGCGGGAGTGAGCGCCGGGATCAAGAAGGGCCAGACGAAGGACATGGCTATGGTTTACAGCGAGGTGCCCTGCCGGGCGGCGGGGGTCTTTACCACAAACGTGGTGAAGGCGGCTCCGGTCAAATGGGATTACCGGGTGGTTCATGAGAGCCCGTTTGCCCAGGTGGTGGTGGTCAACAGCGGCATCGCCAACGCTTGTACCGGGACGGAGGGCTTCGGCCACTGCAGGGAGACCGCCGAAGCGGCGGGGGAGGCCCTGAGGATCCCGGCGGATGCGGTGCTTGTGGCCTCCACCGGCGTGATTGGAGCAAAGCTTCCCATGGACAAGATCAAGGCCGGAGTCGGGACGCTGAAGGCGGCTCTCGGAGAGGACAGAAAGGCCGGAGCGCTAGCGGCGGAAGCGATTATGACCACGGATACGAAACCCAAGGAGGCGGCGGTGGAGACGGTGGTCGGAGGGAAGACGGTGACCGTGGCCGGAATGTGCAAAGGATCCGGCATGATCCATCCCAACATGGCCACCATGCTCTGCTTCGTGGTGAGCGATGTCAGCATCTCCCACGGGCTTTTGCAGAAAGCCCTCAGTGACGACGTGGTGGATACCTTTAACATGATCTCCGTGGACGGGGACACCTCCACCAACGACAGCGTCCTCCTTCTGGCCAACGGCCTGGCGGGGAATGAGGAGATCCGGGAAGAGAATGAGGATTACCGTGCCTTCTGCGGGGCGCTGCACGCAGTCATGGAGGCGCTCTCCAAAAAGATCGCCGGGGACGGCGAGGGAGCTACCTGTCTCTTTGAGGTGAAGGTCCTCGGCGCGCCCACGAAGGAGGCGGCCAGGACGCTGGCGAAATCCGTGGTCACCTCCAGTCTCACCAAGGCGGCCATTTATGGTCACGACGCCAACTGGGGAAGGATCCTCTGCGCCCTGGGCTATTCCGGCGTGTCCTTCGACCCGGAGCGGGTGGACATCTGGTTCGAGAGCGGGGCCGGAAAGCTCAAGATCGTGGAAAACGGCGTCTCCACCGGCTACAGCGAGGAGCAAGCCACGAAGATCCTCTCCGAGGAGGAAGTGACCGCCATCGCCGACATGAAGGCCGGAGAGGAAACCGCCACCGCCTGGGGCTGCGACCTCACCTACGATTACGTGAAAATAAACGCCGATTACCGGTCCTGAGATTCGGACTTTTGGTGAACTGACGGAAGAAAAATGATTCTTTGTCTACGTTCCACTTCGGTCGGTGCTAAACGAGTGCCACTGGCGCTCAGCACCATGAAAGCTCGCAACGGTACGTAAGAGCCTCCCGTTGCTGGGGCTCGGGACGCTCTAAGTACCGGCGGCTTTCATACGGTTCTGGCTTAGAAAAAATCATTTTTCTTCCTGTGTTGTACCGAGAGGCGGAATCTCAGAGCCCGGCAGAGATTGCCCAGGCAGGAGAGGGACCCAGGAGGCGTTTCGCCGTGTTTGTGATAAGGGAGAGGTCTGAGGATGTTTCCGAGAGCAGCGGGTGGGCGTGTGCTAAGCCGAGATATGTGATGAGGGAGAGGTCTGAGGATGTTTCCGTGAGCAAACGATAGGCGTGTTTTGAGCCGAGACTTGTGATGAGGGAGAGGTCTGAGGATGTTTCCGTGAGCAAACGATAGGCGTGTTTTAAGCCGTGTTTGCGATGGAAAGCATCCTCAGACCTCTCCCGGAGCCGAACGCCACTATTGCCATTTGGCAGAAAATAGGGTATACTTTCTGGGAATACAAAAAGGGGGATTCTTTAAGATGAAACGAGAACGATTTTCTTCCCGGCTGGGCTTTATCCTGATCTCCGCCGGATGTGCCATCGGTCTGGGCAACGTATGGCGCTTTCCCTACATTACCGGAAAGTACGGCGGCGCGGCCTTTGTCCTGCTTTATATTTTCTTCCTGCTGATTTTGGGCCTGCCTATTATGGTGGCGGAGCTTGCGGTGGGGCGGGCGAGCCAGAAGAGCGCGGCCCACTCCTTCGACGTGCTGGAGCCCGCGGGCAGCAAGTGGCACTGGTACAAATGGGGCGCCATGGCGGGGAATTACCTGTTGATGATGTTCTACACCACCATTGCCGGCTGGATGCTCTACTACGTGGTTAAAATGGCGTCCGGACAGTTTGCGGGTTTAAATGCGGAGCAGGTGGCCGGGGAATTCGGGGCCATGACCCAGAGACCGGGCCTGATGGCGGCCTTCATGGTGATCATCGTGGTGCTCTGCTTCGGAGTCTGCGTCATCGGACTGCAGAAGGGCGTGGAGCGGATCACCAAGATCATGATGATCAGCCTTCTGGTCATGATGATCGTGCTGGCCGTCCGTTCTATTACTCTGCCGGGCGGCGGCGAGGGACTCAAGTTCTACCTGGTGCCGGATTTCGGTAAATTCAAGGAATACGGGATCTTCGAGGTGCTCTACGCGGCCATGGGGCAGGCGTTCTTTACCTTGAGTCTCGGGATCGGGGCCATCGCCATTTTCGGAAGCTATATCGGCAAGGACCGGAGGCTCACGGGGGAGGCGGTGAACATTACGGTGCTGGACACGGTGGTGGCGCTCATCGCCGGCCTGATTATCTTCCCGGCCTGTTTTGCCTACGACGTGAATCCCGGCGAGGGTCCCAGCCTGATCTTCATCACCCTGCCCAACGTGTTCAACGAGATGGCACTGGGGCGGTTGTGGGGAACCCTGTTCTTCATCTTCATGTTTTTCGCGGCAATCTCCACGGTCATTGCCGTCTTTGAAAATATCATATCGTTTGCTACGGATCTGACGGGTTGCTCCAGAAAGAAGGCGGTCCTGATCAATATTGTCGTGATCATCGTCCTGTCCATGCCCTGCGTGCTGGGCTTCAACCTCTGGAGCGGGTTCGCCCCCCTGGGCGAGGGCAGCAACGTGCTGGACCTGGAAGACTTCCTGGTGAGCAACAACCTGCTTCCCCTGGGAAGCCTGGTGTACCTGCTGTTCTGCGTGACCAGGTACGGCTGGGGCTGGAAGAATTTCACGGAGGAGGCCAATGCGGGCAGGGGGCTCAAGTTCCCCGGCTGGGCCCGCTTATACGTGACCATCCTCCTTCCCCTGATCGTGCTGTTCATCTTCGTGTGGGGCTACATCTCGAAATTCTTACTGGGATGATGGGGGATTGCCGCACCCGAATCCAATCAGATCCGTGACGGAAAGGAATTGACAGATTATGGAAATGGATGAAAAGATCATGCACAAGGCGGAGGTGCTCATCGAGGCCCTCCCCTACATCCGGCGGTTCAACCGGAAGATCATTGTGGTCAAGTACGGCGGGAGCGCCATGGTGGACCAGGAGCTGAAGCGGAACGTCATCAAGGATGTGGTTCTCTTAAAGCTGGTGGGCTTCAAGCCCATCATCGTCCACGGGGGCGGCAAGGAGATCAGCACCTGGGTCGGGAAGGTGGGCATGGAGCCCCATTTTGTCAACGGACTGCGGGTGACGGACGCCTCCACCATGGAGATTGCCGAGATGGTGTTAAACCGGGTCAACAAGGGCCTGGTCCAGATGGTGCAGGAGCTTGGGGTCAAGGCCGTGGGCATCAGCGGCAAGGACGGCGGGCTCCTCAATGTGGAGAAACGGACTTCCGGCGGGGAGGACATCGGATACGTGGGCTCCATCAAGCATGTGAGCCCCAAGATCCTCTACGACCTTCTGGAAAAGGACTTCCTTCCCATCGTCTGTCCCATCGGTTACGACGACAAGTTCGACACTTACAACATCAACGCCGACGACGCGGCCTGCGCCATCGCCAAGGAGGTCAATGCGGAAAAGCTGGCCTTCCTCACGGACGTGGAGGGGGTCTACCGGGACTTTGAGGACAAGTCCAGCCTGATCTCGGAGCTCACCTTGGACGAGGCGGAGCAGTTCATTGCCCAGGGAATGGCCGGCGGCGGCATGATCCCCAAGTTACAGAACTGCGTGGACGCGCTGCGGGAGGGGGTGTCCAGGGTACATATTCTGGACGGACGGATTCCCCACTGCCTGCTTCTGGAGATCTTTACCAACAAAGGAATCGGAACGGCAATCTTGAACAGCAAGGAGGAACGGTATTATTATGAAGGCTGAAGCATATATGGAGCGGGGAGAGCGGGCGCTTCTCCACACCTACAACCGGACGCCCATCGTGTTTGAGAGGGGCGAGGGCGTGTACCTCTACGACGTGGACGGGAAGAAATATCTGGATTTTGCGGCGGGGATCGCCGTGGTGGGGCTTGGCTACGGAAATCCGGAGTTTGAGGCGGCACTCAAAAATCAGGTGGAGAAGCTGACCCACACCTCCAACCTCTATTATAACGTGCCTGCCATTGAGGCGGCGGAAAAGCTTCGGAAGGTGTCCGGCATGGACCGGGTGTTTTTCACCAACAGCGGCACCGAGGCCATCGAGGGGGCCATCAAGACCGCCAGGAAATATGCCATGAAGAAGGACGGGACGAAGGACCATGAGATCATCGCCATGGATCATTCCTTCCACGGCCGGAGCATGGGTTCCCTCTCCGTCACGGGAAATCCCCATTACCAGGAGGATTTTAAGCCCCTTCTCTCCGGCATTCGCTTTGCGGAATATAACAATCTGGAAAGTGTTAAGTCCCTGGTCAATGAGAAGACCTGCGCCATTTTGCTGGAGCCCATCCAGGGCGAGGGCGGCATCTATCCGGCTGACCCGGAATTTCTGCAGGGGCTCAGAAAGCTCTGCGACGAGAAGGATATCCTTCTGATTTTCGATGAGATCCAGTGCGGCATGGGGCGCAGCGGGAGCATGTTCGCCTGCCAGAAGGCCGGAGTCAGGCCGGATGTCATGGCAGTGGCAAAGGCTGTCGGGAACGGGCTTCCCATCGGCGCCTTCCTGACCACGGAGAAGGCGGCGGTGCTGGTGCCTGGAGACCACGGGACCACCTACGGCGGCAACCCGTTAGTCTGCGCCGGGGCAAACGCTGTGCTTGACATTTTTGAGAAAGAACATATTTTGGATAATGTAAATCGGGTGGGCGCTTACCTCTGGGAAAAGCTGGAGGCGTTTAAGGAAAAACATCCGGAGGTGGTGGACCACAGGGGCGAGGGGCTGATCCAGGGCCTGGAATTTGCAAAAGCCCCCGGTGACATCGCGGCGGCCGTCATCAAAAAAGGCGTGATCATGATCACGGCGGAGCACAACGTCCTCCGGTTCGTTCCGCCCCTCGTCATCAGGGAGGAGCACGTGGACGAGATGATGCGGGCGCTCGAGGAGGCGCTCGGGGAGCTGGGATAGCGGTGCGGCGTTAGGAAAACAGTGCGGCATCGGGAAAAACAGAATATCATTGCAGGGCGGCATCCGGGTGAGACCGGGTGCCGTTTGGCTATGTGCAGGCCCGCATATTTTATATTCGGAAATTTGTTAGTCAGGAGACACTGGAGCAGAGACAGATACTCCTTCCGATTGGAGTCGCTGCTTTTCCTGGGCAAGTGCGTGAAAGCGCGAGACCATAATGGCCAGATATCCGTAGAACAAAATGTAGAGTAGGATCATTGAAATGAGATAGATGTGTTTTCCGTTTAAACGTTTCATAGACTCAGCCCCTCTTTTGTACAAACGCTGCAAGCATTCCATAGCCGTTGTGTTCGGTGATACTTTGATTTTCGACAAAAAATTGGAAAAAATTACCATTTATAGTATAACCATCATGGTGCGCTGTGACAAGAAGATTTGCAATCCCGGATGAAATTTGTGTATTGAAAAAAGTACATAAAAAAGCCCTTGCAATTTGCAGGGGCTTCCTGTATAATATATCGTGCTGTGACATGATAGCGATGAAACGAGAGGTTGCTGCCCTTATGTGGCAGGTTTTTCCGTGGAGCGAATGTC